>JAPOZF010000356.1 GCA_026706165.1 Gemmatimonadota bacterium | reverse complement strand
AAGATCGAGCCGACTGCGCAGCCGGCCCCCTTGAACAGGGCGGCGGCGGCCAGCAGCTGCAGCGGCAGGGCGGCCGGGCGGAGGTCGCGTCCGTCCACCCGCCTGAGCAGCTCGAGCGCTTCCGGGGCGAAGACGAAGACCGCGAGCAGCGGCCAGAAGAAGAGGGCGATCGACTGCACCGCGCGCAGGTAGCCGCGCCGCAGCAGCGCGTCGTCTTCCTGGACGGCGGAGAAAGTCGGAAAGAAGACGCGCATGACGACCGCCGAAATACGCACGAGCGGCATCAGGGTGAGGCGATGGGCGAAGCGGTAGTACCCCAGCGCCGTTTCCCCGAGCAGGGGGAAGATGACGAACCCGGCGAGGTTGTGGCCGGCGTAGTTGAGGCAGCGCGAACCGGTCAGGTTGATCCCGAAGCGAAACAGGTCGCCGAGGGCGGACAGCCGGAAGCGGAGCCTCGGCGTCCAGGAGCTCGCGCGCCACAATCCGGCGAGTAGCACCAGCTCGCGTACCACGGCGCTGATCACGGCGGCCATGACTCCGTACTGGCGCAGCAGGAGGATGGCGGCGGCGGTGTAGACGAGGATGGAGAACGCCTCGGCCGCCGCCATCTGGCGGAAGCGCAAGTCCTTTTGCAGCCTGCCGCGAAAGACGCCGGAGACCGCGGCGAACGGGACGAGAAGAACCAGGACCCGGGTGACGCGGGCGAACTGCTCGGGGTCCTCGGCGCCGCTCAGGCGCGCCAGCTGGGGAGCCGCGGAGGCGAGGCCAGCGGTCAGGGCCGCGCCGGCGGCGAGGTTGGTCCAGAAGGCGGAGTCGAAGTGCTCTTCGGAGGTGTTCCGGTGCTGAACCAGGGCCGACCCCAGGCCGAGGTCGGCGACCAGCGCGAGGACCATGACGACGATCAGGGCGTACTCGAAACGCCCCATCTCCTCGGTGGGGATGAAGGCGTAGAACAGCACCCCGATGAACAGCTGCAGGGCGAAGGGGCTGGCCGTCCACAACACCCCGCGCAGGGCGCGCGTCGACAGGGAGCGGCCCGACTCTACAGACACATGCGTGCGAATTCGATATTGCGCAACGTGTTCGACTCCTTCGGGGTCAGCCTTTCGTCGACCGGGCCGAACGCATCGTGCAGTTTGTCGGTGTGCGTCTCGACAACGACAAAACCGTCGTATCCGTTCCCTTGCAAGGCCTTCAGCAGGGCCCGCCAGTCGATGTCGGGTCCCTCCAGCAAACCCCACCCTCCAGCCGCGGAGACGTAGTTTTTCATGTGCACGCAGCCGATCGTCGGCCCGTCCGGGTCGCGCAGTTCTTCGTATTCATCCGGATAGGGACTGGCCGAACCGGCGCGGGCGGCGTTCCCCGGGTCCCAGCACAGGCCGAGACGATCTCCTCCGATCCTGCCGATGATAGCGGCGGCCTGGAGGCCTGTGCCGCCCCAGCACCCGGCCTCGTTCTCCAGCAGCAGCCGGCAGCCGGCGGCGCTGACCGCCTCGCACATGCCGGCGAGCCGATCCACTACCTCGTCCGGCATCTGCGTTTTTCCGGCGCGGCGGAAGGCGAAGCAGGAAACGCGGTCGGTCCCCCAGCGCTGCGCCCATTCGCAGGCGCGCGGCAGAACCTCGGTCATGTCGCGGTCGATCGAAGGGTCGTTCAGCCGGCACTTGAAAAGGCCCGGGGAGACGCCGGAAACCGCGAGCCCGGCATCTTCGAAACGGCGCTGGAAATCCTGCAGCTCGGCATCCCCGACGCGAGGGAAACGGCCTCCATCGAGGCCGCGCACCTCGATGTGGGAGATGCCCCACGCCGCCGCCAGCTCCACGGCGCGGGCCGGGGAAGGGGATATCTCGTCGGTGAATACCGATAGTTTCAAGGGGGGAAGAGTCGCCTGTCGTCGGAAAACAGAGATGACATGCCGAATGAGGCAGGTATTTTACAAGGTACGGAGCCGGTAGCAATAGTCCATCGATCCGCGGCCTGCCTTCTCCACGGTCGATCGCGGAACAGTCCAAACTCCTCTCAAACTGAAGAAACCTCATGGCAGAACTGATTGTCGCAGTCGCCGCGGCGGTGCTGATCTCGGCGATGTGCTCCCTGTTCGAGGCCGTGCTCTACTCGGTGCCGGTGGGGCACATCGAATCGCTGGCGAATGCCGACCGCAAGGCGGGCCGCATCCTGCAGCGCCTGCGGGAAAACGTCGACCGGCCGATCGCCGCCATCCTGTCGCTCAACACCATCGCCAACACCGCCTGCGCCGCGGTCGCCGGGGCCGCGGCCGCCACCGTCTTCGGCCAGGCCGGGGTGGGCCGCTGCTCCGCCGCCTTCACGCTGGCCGGCGTGATGTTCTCCGAGGTGATTCCAAAAACCGCGGGGGTGGTCTACAACCGGCCGCTGGCCTTGGTGGTTGCGCCGCCCCTGGCACTGCTGGTGTGGCTGTTCCGCCCCCTGATCTGGCTGTGCGGCATGGTAACCCGCGTGGTGTCGCAGGGCCGCGAGCCCGAGCACGTGTCGGAGGAGGAGATCCTCGGCCTGGCGCGCATGGGGCAGCAGACCGGCGCCCTCGAGTCCGACCAGGCCGCGGTGATCGCCAACATCCTCACCCTGCAGGACAAGTCGGTGCGCGACATCATGACCCCGCGCACCGTGGTGTTCGCCCTGCCTGCCTCCACGACCCTGGAGGAGCTGCGCACGCGCGGCACTTTCGAGCACAGCCGCATCCCCGTGTACGACAAGAACCCCGACGACGTGGTGGGGATCGTCCTGGGGCGGGAGGTGCTCGCCGCCATGGCAGGGGGTTCGGGGGAGGCCAGGCTCGAGGAGATGATGCGCCCCGTGGATTTCGTCGCCGAATCGGTGGGGCTCGACAGGCTGCTGCGCATGTTCATGGAAAAGCGCCAGCACCTGCTGATAGTTCTGGACGAGTTCGGCGGCCTCGCCGGGGTGGTGACTCTCGAGGACGTGATCGAGGAAATCCTCGGACAGGAGATCGTCGACGAGTTCGACAGGGTGGCCGACCTGCGCGAGCTCGCCCGCCGCCGCCGCGAGCGCACCCTCGACGCCTGAAGCAAAGAAAAAAGCCCCCGGAGCATCGGTTCCGGAGGCTTTGTTCTGGTGCTCCCACGGAGAGTCGAACTCCGGTTACAGGGTTGAAAACCCTGGGTCCTGACCGCTAGACGATGGGAGCAAAAACGGATGATTTCAGTTTCAGGCAGCGGCTGAATATAGAGGGGGAAGCCGGCAGTGGCAATTTTGGCCAAAGCGTGTAAGCACGGCCCTGGTATGCAGTTAGCCCCATACCGATCGGGCGGCCGAGCTCCGGCATCAGGGCCCGGAACCGCCGCGGTCAGGCGCTGAGCGGGGATTTTTCCCCCGGCTCCGGCGAGCCCGTCAACGGCCTGGCTCCAAGTCGCCTTTCTGCGGCCGGGGGGCGCTGCCGCTAGTCGAACAGCTCGACCTCCGGGTGCAGAAGGTGCCACTCGGTGGCGTCCTCGAAGGCGCGCGCCAGCCTGAGAAGGCGCCCCTCTCCGTAGGGCTTGCCGATCAGCTGCAGCCCCACCGGCAGCCCCCCCCGCGTCAGCCCGCACGGCAGCGACACCGCGCACAACCCCAGCTGGTTGACGGGCAGCGTGTTGCGCAGAGCCATCATGTTCACCGGGCCGTAGTTCTCGTCGGTGTCGGTCTCTTCGAGCGTGGGCGCCGCAATCGCCGTGGTCGGCGCCAGCAGGGCGTCGATCCCGTCGAGCCGCCTCAGGGCCGACCGCCGCAGCTCCTCGCGGCGCCGCTGCATGTGCAGGAACTCGCACGCCGTCATGTCCCTGCCCGCAAGGATGCGGCCCGCCACGACAGGGTCGAAGGCTTCCGGATCGTCGTCGAGGTGCTCGCGGAGCCGGAGGCAGGTTTCGACCGAGGTCATGCGCCACGGCTGCAGGTCGGCCAGCTCGTCGAGCTCCTCGACCGAGACCTCGTCGACGTCGACCCCCTGGTCGGCGAAGACCTGCACGCAGGCGCGGACCGCGGCCTCGACCTCCGGGTCGACCTCTTCCCAGAAGTACTCCCGCGGCAAACAGACGCGCATGCCTCCCACGTCCCCTTCCAGCTCGTCGAAGACCGCGTCGACCGGTTGCTCCCAGGTGTCGGGGTCGGCGGGATCGGGCCCGGCCAGAACGCGGTACAGCAGCGCCGCGTCGCGCACGCAGCGGGTCATCGGCCCGACCGAGTCGAGGGCGCTGTCGAGAGGGAGGACCCCGGAGTTGCTCAGGCGCCCGAAGGTCGGCTTGAGGCCGACGATGCCGCAGAACGAAGCGGGGATGCGCACCGACCCCCCGGTGTCGCTGCCGATGGCGGCCGGCGCCAGGTCGGCGGCCACGGCGACCCCGGAGCCGCTGCTCGAGCCGCCCGGAAGACGGTGAACCCCGGCGTCCCAGGGGTTCCAGGGGGTCCCGTAATGGTGGTTGACCCCGGTGCCGCCGAAGGCGAACTCGACCAGGCCGGTCTTGCCGAGCAGCACCGCGCCCGCCTCCCACAGCCTGCGGGCGCAGGTCGCGTCCCGGGCCGCCACCTTGTCGCGGAACAGCAGCGACCCCCCCGTCGTCGGCAGCCCGGATACGTCGACCAGGTCCTTTATCGCCAGCGGGATGCCGTGGAGGGGGCCGATGTAGTGCCCCCCCTGGATCGCGGTCTCCGCGGCGCGCGCCGCGGCCAGGGCGCGGTCGGCGGTGATGCAGAGGTAGGCGTTGAGCTCCTCGTTGTAGCTGCCGATGCGGTCGAGGTAGTACCCGGCGACTTCGACCGGGGATAGCTGGCGCTTCTCGAGGGCGGGGGCCAGGCCGGCTATGGTGGGAAAAGGTTCGAGGGCCGGGCTCACGTGGAACTCCCTCCGGGGAGGGGGTCCTCGAACGGCGCCAGCGACCGCAGGTAGGCGGCGCTGCGCGCGGCGGCTTCGGCGGGCCCGCGCAGACCGGCGAAGGCCTGGTGGATGGTGACGTAGCCGTCGTAGCCGATCTCCCGCAGGGCGGCGAAAACCCCGGGGAAATCCATGCCCCCCGGCTCCCACACCGGGATGTGGTCGAAGCGGACGGGGCCCCGGCACCAGGTGTTGAGCCTTCCCTCTCCCTGCGGGTTCTCGACGTGGTTCTGCAGGTAGACGTTGAAGAGGTGGGGGGCGAACCGCTCAATGGTCTCCCGCCCGTAATCCTGGCCGCAGGCATCGAGGTTCACCGGCTCGTAGATGATCCCGAAGTTGGGCCTGCCGACCTGCCGCACCACCTCGAGGGAGCGCTCGACCTCCTCGAACAGGCTGCTGGTGTGGCACTGGTGGGCGAGGCGCATGCCGCGCTCGGCCGCCTCGTCGCAGGCGCTGCGGGCATGGGGGATGTCGGCCCCGGTTTTCATGCAGATGCGCAGCAGGTCGGACCCCAGCCCCTCGGCGAGGTCGAGGTAGGGGGTGATGTTGCGCAGCGCCTGCGGTCCTTCGGCGTCGCTGTTCTGCGGGATCGGGAAATCGCCGGTGACCATCGACACGGCGAGGCCGTGGCCGTCGAGCATGGCGCGCGCCGCCCGCACCTCTTCCGCGGCGGAGTGGGTTCCCAGCTGCGAGGCGCGCATGCAGAGGGCGTGGTAGCCGTGGGCGAGGGCGAGGCCGGCCAGCCCCTCCAGCGTCATGTCGGCCTTTGTCTTGTCGCCGAAGCTCTCGGCGACGCGCACGGACAGGCTCAGCTTCACGTTGCGGACTCCCCGGGTGAAAGGTTCACAGCGCGCCCTGATGGCCGCGCAGGATCGCCTCGCACAGACGCATGGTGTGTACCGCGTCGTCCAGTGTCGACCAGGGCTCGGTGCCGCCGAGGATGCAGTCGACGAAGTGGGTGGTCTCGTTGAATCCGGGCCCGCCCACCGCCTCGAGGTCGAGGTCCCCCATGGGCTCGCCCCTGAACCGTCCGTTCCCGGAGCTTGCCTCGTACAGCTCGATGCGGGGACCCCGCGTCATGTCGAGGTAGGCGGAAAGATCCTCGGCGTGGACCTCGGCGCGCTGGATGCGGAAGCCGACGCCGTAATGGCTCATCATCACCCCGATGGCCCCGGTGTCGAAGTGCACCACGGCGTTGTGGCGGTCGCAGCCGTCGCGGGGGCCGTGGTTGGTCGAGGCGTGCACCGCGGTCGGAACCGCGGCGCTCTCCGGGGCGGCGCCGGCGAGCCAGCGGATCAGGTCGACGTGATGGATGGCGTCGCAGACCAGGGCCGGCGGGGTGGTCGCGGCCATGTCGCCGTACCCGAGCGGGCTCACCGGTTTGTTGTAGGTCCCGGAGCAGTGGACGGCGCCGCCCCGTTCCTGGACCAGCCGGCGCACCGCGAGCACCTCCGGGAAGTAGCGGCGGTTGAATGAGACCATCGCCACGCCGCGGGAGGCGCGCGCCGCCGCGGCCATCGCCTCGGTTTCGGCGCTGTTCATGCCGGGGGACTTCTCGACGGAGACGTGGAGGCCGCGCTCGAGGCAGTCGGTGACGATCGGCAGCAGGTGCCCGGGCATGGTGACGACGTGGACGACGTCGAGGTCGCACTCGTCGAGCATTTTCCGGTAATCGGAAAAGGCGGCTTCGGGACTGTGCTCTTCGTTGTTCCGCTGCAGCCGCTCGGGGTCGATCTCGGCGATCGCCTTCAGGTGCAGCCGGGGCTCGTCGGCGATCATCCGGAAGTGGCCCTGGGCGTGGCCGCCGCAGCCGATCACCGCGGCGTTCAACAGGGAGGGGGACAGCATGGTTTCTCCTCGCTCTTGATTCGGGACCTGGAGCCCGGCCGTTTAACGGCGTCAGGTGTCCGGCAGGGCTGGCGTTCAGGGGCCGGCCGGGGGGACCAGGGACGGCCAAAGGCTCGGTTCGGTGTTTGAACCAGGACAGAACAGCACCGGACAACGCCATATCTTAACGTATCCGGAAGACCGGGTTCAAGAACGAAGCGGGCGTCCGAAAAGGACTGCGGCGCGCCCTCAACCGTGCGCAGGCCCTCGAAAGCGAAAGGAAGAGCAGTGCTGAAAGCCGGGATATTCCTCGACATGGACAACCTGAGCCGCTGCGGAGGCTACGCCCTCCAGTTCCGCCAGGTCAGGGCCTTGGTCGAGGGCCAGGGGGGGATGGTCCTGCGGGCCAACGCCTACATGGCGATCAACAGCGAGCGCGAAAGCGTGGACATGGAGTACCAACAGAGGAGGGAGGAGTACCGCACCCGGTTGCGGCGGGAAGGGTACCACCTCGTGCTCAAGGAGGTGAAGCAGTACCGCGATCCGGAGGGCCAGGTCATCATCAAGGCCAACGCCGACCTCGAGCTGGCCATAGACGCCCTGCTGCAGTCCGCCAACCTCGACTACGTGCTGCTCGGCAGCGGCGACGGCGACTTCGTGCGCCTGGTGCGGGCCCTGCAGAACAGGGGCAAGCGGGTCGATCTGCTGTCGTTCATGAACACCAGCAGGGAGCTGCGCCAGGAGGTGGACAACCACTTCTCCGGCTACCTGGTGCCCGGGATCCTTCCCGACGTCCGCGGCCCCGACCGGCGCGTCAGGGGGATTCTGCACATGGTCAACGAGGAGAAGGGATTCGGCTTTCTCACGGTGCGGACCGGCATGGAGCTCGACAGCGTGCGCGAGGATGTCTTCCTGCACATCTCCGACCTGCAGACCGCAAAGGGCGGGCCCGTGAACAACGCCCTGTTCGCCCAGTTCAAGACGCGCGGCACCACGATCGAGTTCGAGCTGGAGGAAGAGAACGGCAGAGCCAAGGCGGTCAAGGCCGTGGAGTTCCGGCCCGAGCTGTGGGGGACGAGCTGAGGAGGAGCTGAATTACAGACGCCCGGCTGAGTGTGACCCCTCGCTGGTCCGGCTTGCTGGTCAACGGCAGCTCGAAGAAACCCCACTTTTTACAACAAATCCGTTGACAACAGATTCGTTGAACGATTCCGCCGGTATCTCTTTCCGAAGTTTCGCCCCTCACTCCAGGCGCCTGAAACCTCCGTACCCGAACCGATCCTCCTCTCCCTCGACGCCCCCTTCGGGGAAGTACTCGTCCCAGCGGGAGGTCACCCGCCGCGTGATTTCCTCGTCGGCCGCCAGTTCGTCCGGGAAGCCGGGCTTGAGGCGGCAGTCGAAGACCACGGGGGGCGTGAAGCAGGGGTGGTGCCGGTGCAGTCGGACCCCGGCGGCGCAGATGTCGGCGGCCGGCTCGAAGCGGGTGAACGCCGTCCACAGGAAGCGGACGTTGCTCGCGACTATCCCGGCGTCGTCGGCGAGGAAGATCAGCGGCCATTCCGCAACCGCTGGGTCGGCTGCGAGCCGCTGCCCGTAGTCCGGGTCGGCGGCGTACCCAGGACCGGCGACCACCAGGCATCCGGCGCAGTACGGCCGCGCGTCCGCGGCCCCGGCCGGCAGCGGCCCGGCGAACTGCGCCGGCAGGGTGCGGTGCGGCTCCCCGACCCCCAGCAGAATCCCCTTGCTGCCCTCGTTCACGGCCGGCCCCGAGTAGTCGAGGGTGTCCATGGCGAGGTTGGCGATGACGAACAGGTCGGTCTCGAACCGGGCGCGGGCAAGCACGTGCTCCAGAACCTGGCGGAAGTCCCGCAGGTCGACGCCGGCCCCGTCGAGGACGACCAGGAACTTGGTCAGCGCCAGCTGCCCCCCGTCCTCGCCGAAGATGCGGAAGGCGAACTTCATCGCCTCGCGGGGATAGCGCTCCTCGACGAAGATGCTCGCCAGGCAGTGGTAGCCGGTCTCCCCGTAGCTCCAGATCCCCTTGATCGCCGGCATGACGAGGCCGGTCAGCGGTTCCATCAGCTTCTGGATGTAGTTGCCGAGGTAGAGGTCCTCCTGCGGCGGCTTGCCGACGACGGTGGCGGGGAACACGGCGCCGCGGCGGTGATAGACGTCCCTGACCTCGAGGAAGGGGTAGTCGTGGCGCAGCGAGTAGTACCCGAAATGGTCGCCGAACGGACCCTCGGGCAGGCGCCGGTGCGGCGGCACGCTGCCGGTGACGGCGAACTCCGCCTCGGCGAGCAGCGGCAGCGGACCGCCGGGGTCGCGCACCCGCTGGAGCTTGCCGCCCTGCAGCAGGGAGGCGAGCACCAGTTCCGGCATCCCCTCGGGCAGCGGGGCGATGGCGGACAGGATCAGGGCCGGCGGCCCGCCGACGAAGACCGCCAGCGGCAGGGCTTCATCCCGTTGCTCGGCGACGTGGTAGTGGAACCCGCCCCCCTTCTGGATCTGCCAGTGCACCCCGAGGGTGCGCGGGTCGTGACGCTGGATGCGGTAGATGCCGAGGTTGTGCTGGCCGCTGTCCGGGTGCTCGGTGTAGACCAGCGGCAGGGTGATGAAGTGGCCGCCGTCCTCGGGCCAGGTCTTGATCAGCGGCAGGCGCCGCAGGTCGGGGGCGGCCTGCCGGCACTCGAGGACCGGGCCGCTGCGGACGGTGCGCAGGCCGAGGCGCATCGCTTCCCGCGCCAGCCCGCGGTGGCCCCAGAGCTTGCGCGGCGCCAGCGCGGAGAGCTGGTGGGCCACCTCGACAAGCTCTCTCAGGAAACGCTCCGGCCGCGGCCCGAACGCCAGGTCGACCCGGCGGGAGGTGCCGAACAGGTTGGTGACCGCGGGGAAGTCCGCCCCTTCGACGCGCTCGAACAGCAGCGCCGGTCCCCCCGCGGCGATGACGCGGCGGTGGATTTCGGCCAGCTCGAGGTCGGAGTCGACCGGGGCTTCAACCCGCGCCAGTTCCCCTTCTTTCTCGAGCAGCCGGATAAAGGATCCGAGGTTGTTCACGAGCGCCGTCCCATCGCAGCAACACTAGGCAAATACCCGGCCTGCCGGCAATTGCGCCGGCGCGGGCACCCGTTTCGCGCCTTGATGAGTCACCGCCGGTATCCTACCATCGGTAGTTCCCTGCCGCCCTGACCGGGGGGCCTCGAACCCCTCTCCAACGCACACCATTGAACTCCTGAACTCCGCCGGCAAGTCTCCCCTGCGCACCCCTGCGTTCACTCCGCCCGCCTCGCGGCTCCCGCAGGAATGTCCCTCAAGCTGATCCGTCAGGCCCTGAACGGGGGCCGGCCCGCGGGGCGCATGTGGCGCTCCCGCGACCTCGAGCGCCGCTACGACGCCGTCATCATCGGCGGCGGCGCCCACGGTCTGGCCTGCGCCTACTACCTGGCGAAGGAGCACGGGATCACCGACGTCGCGGTGCTTGAGAAGAGCTACATCGGCTCGGGGGGCAGCGGCCGCAACACCGCCATCATCCGCTCGAACTACCTGACCTCGGAGGGGGTGCGCTTCTACGACCGGAGCGTCAAGCTGTACGAGAAGCTGTCGGTCGAGCTCGATTTCAACGTCATGTTCTCGCAGCGGGGCCACCTCACCCTCGCCCACAACGACGGCTCGGTGAGGACGATGCGGCGGCGGGCCGAGGTCAACCGCCTCGAAGGGGTCGACTCCCGTCTCGTCTGGCCCGACGAGCTCTCCAGGCTCTGCCCCCAGCTCGACCTCAGCGACCATCCGCGCTTCCCCGTACTCGCCGCCCTCTACCACCCGCCGGGCGGCATCATCCGCCACGACGCGGTGGTCTGGGGGTTCGCCCACCACGCCGACAGGCGCGGCGTGCACATCCACCAGCAGACCGAGGTGACCGGCATCGAGGTGCGCAACGGGGCGGTCGCCGGAGTGCAGACCAACCGCGGCTTCGTCGAGGCGGAAACGGTGCTCAACGCCACCGCGGGCTGGGGCTCCAACATAGCCCGCATGGTCGGCCTCGAGCTGCCGATGGAGACCTTCCCCCTGCAGGCCTGCGTCACCGAGCCGCTGAAACCGTTCCTCGACGTCGTCGTGGTCTCTGGCAGCCTGCACGTGTACGTCAGCCAGTCCGACCGCGGCGAGCTGGTGATGGGGGCCAGCATCGACCCGTTCACCTCCTACTCCCTCGACTCCTCCCTCGATTTCCTCGAGGGGATCGCCGGCCACGTGCTGGAGCTATTCCCCTTCCTCGGCGAGGTCAAGGTGCTGCGCCAGTGGGCGGGGCTGTGCGAGATGCCGCCGGACTTCAGCCCCCTGATGGGGATCACCCCGGTAGACGGCTTCCTCCTCGACGTCGGCTGGGGGACCTACGGCTTCAAGGCCTCCCCGATCTGCGGCAGGACCATGGCCGAGCTGATCGCGACCAAGCGCACCCCGGAGCTGATCGCCCCGTTCCGGCTGTCCCGCTTCGCCGAGTTCGACCAGGTCGGCGAGAAAGGGGCGGCCTCGGTAGGCCATTGACGCGATGCTGCTGATTCCCTGCCCCAACTGCGGCGAGCGCAACGCCAGCGAGTTCCGCTACGGCGGCGAGAGCCACCCGAGGCCGGCCCGGCCGGAGGAAACCCCGGAGGAGGAGTGGATCCGCTATCTCTACCTGCGCGCCAACCCGATGGGCCAGCAGACCGAGTGGTGGCTGCACGGGTCCGGGTGCGGCCTGTGGTTCCTGATCGAGCGCGACCGCGGGAGCAACGAGGTGATCCGCGCTTGGGAATGGCGGCCTTCGGAGGGTGAGGATGGCTGACCGCCTGCAGCCCGGAGACTGGCCCATGCGCCGGCCGGAGGCCCGTCCCGGCGAGGTGATCGACCGCTCCGGGCTGATCGAGTTCACCTTCGACGGGGTGAAGCACCGCGCCCATCCAGGCGACACCGTCGGCTCGGCGCTGGCCGCCGCGGGGGTGAAGACCCTCAGCCGCTCGTTCAAGTACCACCGCCCCCGCGGCCTGCTCTGCTGCGCCGGCAACTGCCCGAACTGCCTGGTGCAGATCGGCGGCGAGGCGAACGTGCGCGCCTGCCGGCGTCCGGTCGAGGCCGGGATGGAGGTGCGCTCCCAGAACGCCTGGCCCTCGCTCGACCGCGACCTCATGTCCCTCGCCGGGCTCGGGGCCCCGCTCATGCCGGTCGGCTTCTACTACAAGACCTTCATCAGGCCGGCGCGGTTGTGGCCGCTCTACGAGCGCGTGCTGCGCCGCGCCGCCGGGCTCGGCAGCGTTGACGAGGACGCGGTCCCCGGGGAGGGGGACAAGCAGTACCTGCACGCCGACGTCGCCGTGGTAGGGGCCGGACCCGCGGGAATCGCCGCGGCCGCGGCCGCCGCCCGTGAAGGGGCGCGGGTGCTGCTGTTCGACGAGAACCCCGAAGCGGGAGGACACCTGCGCTGCCGCCCTGGGGGATTGGCCGCCGCCGGTGATGCAGTGCAGACCGCGCTGGCGGAGATCGAGCGTTCCGGAAACGCCGTCCTCCACCTCGACACCGCGGTCGTCGGCTGGTACCAGGACAACTGGCTGGCGGCGTTCCGGGGGAACCGGCTGCTGAAGGTCCGCGCCCGCGCCATCGTCGCCGCCGCCGGCGCGGTGGAATCCCCGGGGCTGTTCCCCGGCAACGACCTGCCCGGCATCCTGCTCGCCGGGGCGGCGCGGCGGCTGCTGCATCTGCACGGGGTGCTCCCCGGCAGGCGGACCGTCGTCGAGGCGGGGGACGACGAAGGCTGGCGGCTGGCCGCCGAGCTGAGTGAGGCCGGCGTCGAGATCACCGCCCTCGTCGACGACAGGGAGGCGGTTGCCAACGAGTTCGAGCCCGCCCTGCGTGCCGCCGGGGCCGCCGTCCACCTCGGCAGCCGGATCGCCGGGGCGCGGGGCGGCGGATCGGTGAAGGCCGCCCTGGTCGGACCGGCCGCCGAGGCTGCGGGAGCCGGGCTGGCTGGGGACACAGCAGGGGCCGGGGAGGTTGAAGCCGCCGCGGCCGGCTCATCCGAAGCAGCCCGCCCGGCAGCAGGCGGAGGTGCCCGAGGGGCCGCGGGGCTGGCCGAAGCAGCCGATACCCCCGCCGGAGGAACTGCCCGGGCCGCCACCGGGGCCGGAGCCTCGCTCGAGGTCCCCTGCGATTCCATCGTCGTCAGGGGCCGCTTCGCCCCTGCCAACGAGCTGCTGTTCATGGCCGGGGCCCGCGGCCCCTTCGACGACGCTGCGGGGGAGTTCCGGCTCGGAGAGCTGCCCGCCGGCCTCTTCAACGCCGGCCGCTGCCGCGGGGTCGAAGGGGCCGAAGCCCAGGCCGCCGACGGGGCCGCCGCGGGGCGGGCGGCCGCGGCCTTCGCAGGCGCTGCGGATGCAGGCGCTTCGACCCGCGCCTCATCTCCCCGCTGGCAGGGCTCCGTTTCTCCATACGGGACGCCGAC
>JAPOZF010000200.1 GCA_026706165.1 Gemmatimonadota bacterium | reverse complement strand
CGGCCGCCAGCACCCAGTATGCCTGCGGCGACGACGGCTCGGCCACGACCCATGCAGCCGCCGCCAGGGATGCGGCCGCGAGGAGGCCGTTCAGGAGCTGCCGCCCCGGAAACAGCAGCGGGTTGCCCGACATCAGCTCCTGCAGCTTGGCGAAGGCGACGACGCTGCCCCAGAAAGTCACCGCCCCGATCAGTCCGGACGCCGCCGTGGCCACCGTGAACTGCGCCGCCGGTGCCGCTTCCGAAAGGCTGCTCTCGGCGAGGGCGGCGCCGGCGACCAGCACCGAGGCGGCGCCCCCGAAGCCGTTGAAAAGGGCCACCAGCTGCGGCATCGCCGTCATCTCGATCCTGACGGCGAGCACCGCCCCGACCAGGGCGCCGGCGACCACCCCGGCGAGGATCAGTTCGAAGCTGAGGATCTGCCGGCTCAGCAGCGTCGCCACCACCGCCAGCAGCATGCCGCAGGCCCCCAGCAGGTTGCCGCGCACCGCGGTGCGCGGGTGGGTGAGCCCCTTGAGGCCGAGGATGAAGAGCGCCGCGGCGGCGAGGTAGGCGGCGTCGATGAGGATGTCAGGACCCATGCGCTGTCACGAGCGGCGCTTGAACATGCCGAGCATGCGGTGGGTCACCAGGAAGCCGCCGACGACGTTGACCGTCGCCAGGACCACCGCGGCCAGCCCCAGCCAGACGGCCAGCTCGGTCCGCTGCGACCCCGCCGAGAGCAGGGCCCCGATCAGGGTTATCCCCGAGATGGCGTTCGACCCCGACATCAGCGGCGTGTGCAGGGTCGGGGGGATCTTGGTGATGATCTCGAAGCCGACGAACACTGCGAGGACGAACACGGTAAAGGCCGCAACCAGGGATTCCATTTCTTCCTTTTATCCGTCGCCTTTCGGGGAGGCGGGCGCCGCGGGGTCCGTTGCTCCGGGTTGCCCGGCGGGGGTCCGGCCCATCGCTTCGAGGACGCGGCCGCTGACGATACGGCCGCCGCTGGTGACCAGGGTGGCCGCGGCGATCCCGTCGGCCGGGTCGAGTTGCAGCCGGCCCTCCTCGTCGAGCAGGTGGGTGAGGAAAGCCGCGAGGTTGCCGCTGTACATCTGGCTGGCGTGGTAGGGCACGGTGGCCGGCAGGTTGGCGGGTCCGAGGATGCGGACGCCGCCGTGGTCGACGGTTTCGCCCGCCCGCGTCAGCTCGCAGTTGCCCCCCCGTTCGGCCGCGAGGTCGACGATTACGGAGTGCGGCGCCATCGCTTCGACCGCCTGCCTCGGAATCAGCACCGGGGCCCTGCTGCCCGGCACCGCGGCGGTGGTGATGACGGCGTTGCAGCCGGCGACGACCTCGCCCAGGGCTTCCTGCTGGCGCCGGTAGAAACCGGCGTCCTGCGCCCTGGCGTAGCCGCCGGCTCCCTCGGCGTCCTCGGCTTCGAGGTCGAGCTCGACGAACTCCGCCCCCAGGCTCTCGACCTGCTCGCGCACCGCCGGGCGCACGTCGTACCCCATGACCACCGCCCCGAGCCGTTTCGCCGTCGCCAGCGCCTGCAGTCCCGCCACTCCGGCCCCGATCACGAGAACCCGCGCCGGCCTCACCGTGCCTGCGGCCGTCATCATCAGGGGAAACATCCGCGGCAGCTCCGCGGCGGCGAGCAGCACCGCCTTGTACCCGGCGATGGTCGCCATCGAAGACAGCGCGTCCATGCTCTGCGCCCGCGTCGTGCGCGGCATCAGCTCTACGGCGAAAAGGCGGGCGCCGGCCGCGGCCACCGCTTCGATCGCGCCGTGCGCCTCAAGGGGCTCGGCGAATCCGAGCACCGCCTGGCCGGGCCGGAGCAGCTCGAGGTCGCCGCCGCCGGGATTGGCGCCGTGGGTCCTGACCTGGAGGATGACATCGGCGCCGGCGAACAGGTCGCTCCGCGAAGCGGCGATCCCGGCGCCGGCCGCGGCGAACTCCTCGTCGCCAAAGCCGGCCCCCGCCCCGGCGTTGGACTCGACTGCCACCCGCACCCGTTCGCCGAGGCGGGATACCGATTCGGGGGTCAGCGCGACGCGCCGCTCATCCGGAAAGGTCTCCGCGGGAACGCCGGCGGTCAGCAAGGGGGCTCTCTCGAAGCTCTTGGTGGGGGTTTCTTCAGGCGAAGCGATCAGCGGTGGGCGCCGAGCTTGTCGCGGTACTTCTTCAGCTGGGTGCTGACGTGGTCTGAGGCGGCGCCGATCGACTTGAACAGGTTGTCGTCGTCCGATTCGGCCCTGCCTACGAGCTTCTGTTGCGGAACCTTGACGATGATTTCAACCGCGGTGCCATGCCTGGCGCGCCTTTCCAACACCACCTCGCAGTCGACGATGCGGTCGAAATACTGGTCGAGCTTGGCGCAAACCTTTTCGATATGCTGTTTCGTGGAGTCCGAAACCGTAGTGTGCTTGGCGGTGATTCTGACTGGCATCCTGTCTCCTTTGCAGATGGCCGCGCGGCGCCCCGCAGTCGAAAATTTCAAAGATACCGACGCCGCATCAGGGGTCAACAACACCACTTGGAGACAGTTTGACAAAACTCGTTCCAAGGAACACATGCGGCGTTCCCGAAAGAGGGAGAGCGAAATTCCGGTGAAATCAGGTAGGGGGGTTCATTGCCTCGGAACCTGCTCTCCGCCCCCGGTCCCATGCAATGCCGCCCCAGCTTCGCATCTGCAGCCGAAAGAAAAGGCCCCGCCCCCAGCCGGGACGAGGCCCTGCACACCGGATCGGACTCCTGTTCAGGAACGCTCTTCGACCGGGACGTACTGCTGGTCGACCGGGCCGGTGTAGACCTGCCGCGGCCGGTGGATGCGCCCCTTTGTCACGAACCGGTCCTCGTACCAATGGGCGATCCACCCCGGCATGCGGCCGATGGCGAAAATCGCCGTGAACATCGACTTGGGGATTCCGAGGGCGCGCAGGATGACGCCGCTGTAGAAGTCGACGTTGGGGTACAGCTTGCGTTCGATGAAGTAGTCGTCCTCGAGGGCCGCCTCCTCCAGCTCCCGCGCGATGTCGAGCATGGCGTCTCGCTTTCCGAGGCGGTCGAGGACGATCTCGCACTGCTGCTTAATGATCGTGGCGCGGGGATCGAAGTTCTTGTACACCCGGTGGCCGAACCCCATGAGCCGGATGCCGGCGGTCCTGTCCTTGACCTGGCGCACGTACTCCCTGACCGGGATCCTGCTCTCCATCAAGTCCTCGATCATGCTGACGACGGCGACGTTGGCACCCCCGTGCAGCGGGCCCCACAGGGCGCTCACCCCGGCCGCCACCGCGGAGAACAGGTTGCCGCCGCTGCTGCCGACCATGCGCACCGTCGAGGTGCTGCAGTTCTGTTCGTGATCGGCGTGCAGGAGCAGCAGGACGTCGAGGGCGCGTTCCGCCTCGGGGTCCGGTTCGTGTTCGTTGTACGGCTGGGTGAACATCATGTGCAGGAAGTTGGCGGAGTACTTGAGGTCGTGCCGCGGGTAGGGCATGTTGTGGCCCAGGTTCTGGTTGTACGAGTAGGCGGCGATGGTGCGCACCTTCGACATGATGCGCGCCGCCACGTCCTGGAACACGTCGACGTCCTCGACATCGAGCAGCTCCGGGTAATAGCAGGCCAGAGCGCTCAGCACCGCCGACAGCACCGCCATCGGCGGGGATTCGGGAGGGAACAGGGTCATGCGATGGCGGATCTGCTCCCGCAGCATCGCGTGCTCACCGAGAAGGCTGCTGAACGACTCGAGCTGTTCCCGGGTCGGCAGCTGTCCCCAGATCAGGAGGTAGGCGGTCTCGATGAAATTGCTTTTTTCCGCCAGCACCTCGATCGGTATGCCCCGGTACCGGAGGATCCCCTGCTCGCCGTCGATGTAGGTGATGGAGCTGCGGCAGGAGCCGGTGTTGCCGTACCCTTCGTCCAGTGTGATGTACCCGCTCTGTGCCCTCAGAGCGCCGATGTCGACAGCCCGTTCCTGCTCGCTGCCGATCACTACGGGAAGGTCGATTTCCTTGTCGTCCAGTATGAGTCGGGCGGTATCCGACATGAGATCTCCTGTGTTGGCGGTTTCAGCAGGGCGGGGATTTTAGCCCGCTGATATGGGAGTGTCAAACGAACCGCTGGAGGGTGCGTACGGCAGCCGCAGGCGCCTTTTCCTGGGGGGAGCCTGCCTGTCGCTGGCCGCCCTGGCGGGGGCCGGTCTCTACCGCTTCTGCGGCCACGACCTGGTGCGCTCCCTCTACCGGGGGGAATGGCCGTGGCTGTCCCACCTCGTCAAGCGCCGCGGCGAACACCCGGTCGAGCACTACCTCGCAATCGCCGACCGCGCCGTCTACGGCCTGCTCCTGTGGAGCGTGCTGGTCTTCCTGCTGTACTGGGCCCTGCGGGAGCTGGGCGGACGCCGTCCGGCTTGGCTGCTGCCCGATCCGTGGTGGCGGCGGTTGACGATTGCGAGCGCGGCGGTCTGGCTCCTCTTCCTGCTGCGGGTCCCCCTTTTCCAGGCGCTTCCCTGGTGGTTCTGGTCGCTCGAGGACAAACCGCTGCCCCTCTGGTGGCTGTTCGCCCCCCTCGCCGCGGCGGGCGCCGGGGTGGTTTACGCCGTGTCGAGCAGGCCCCGCCGCCGCTGGCTGAACCTTCTCCTCCTCATGGCCCTTTGCTACGCCCTGCAGCTGGGATTCGGACTGATGGAAGGGCGCGGCCTGCAGTCGCTTTCCGACCGCCTCACCGGCAGCGGCGGACATGCGCGCCTGGCTCTCGCCGGCACCGGGTGGACCCCCGGACACCTGCTGCGGTTCTACCCTTCCATGGTCGCGGACGAAGAGCTTCCGCACTTCCCGCACGCCACCAGACCCCCCGGCCCGGTGATCGCCTTCGCCCTCCTCGACCAGTTGGCAGGTCATCTCCCGACCTCCGGGGACGACCGCCGGGAAAGGGCGGCGCGGCTGGCCGCCCTGCTGTTTCCGCTGATGGCCACCCTGACCCTGGTGCCGCTGTGGGGGTTGTGCCGGCTGGCGATCCCGGGGGAGCGCGAGGCCTGGACGCCGCTCCTGCTCTACGTCTCGGCCCCCAGCCTTCTGCTGATGGTCCTGCACCTCGACCAGTGCCTGTTTCCGCTGATCGCCACGACCTGCCTCTACCTGGTTGTCCGGGCCCTTGCCGCCAACAGGCTGCTCCCGGCGTTCGCCGCCGGAGTCTGTCTGTACGCGGGGCTGTACTTCAGCTTCGGGCTGATCGCCCTGGCGGTCGCCTCGGGGACGCTGCTCCTGCTGTTCGCCCACACGCGGCAGGCCTGGAGACAGGCCGGAACCGCCGCGGCCGCCATGCTCGCCGGGGCGGCCCTCCCGCACCTGGGGATGTGGCTCGGGTTCGGGTACGACGCGCTGGCCCAGTTGCGCTTCGGCATGGCCGCCCACCAAGCCTTCAAGTTCCCGCAATGGGGATTCGGCCACACCCTCTATTTCGGGGCTCTCAACCTCGTCGAGTTCGCGCTCTGGTGCGGACCGGCCCTCGCCCTTCTCTGCGCGGCGCAGCTGTTCCGCTCCTGCAGAAGCTGGCCGCCGGCGGCCATGGCGGACCTGCTGGTGCTGTCGCTGGCCGTCGTCCTGGCGGGGCTCGTTCTCTTCGGGCGAACCGCCGCCGAAACCGCGCGCCTCTGGCTCTTTCTCCTGCCGCTGGCCGCCATCGCCGGCGCCCGGTTCCTCGGTGAAACAGTCCCTGGCCGCGGGGTGGGGTTTCTCCTCGCCCTGCAGCTGGCAACCGTGCTGGCGGTCAAGAAGTTCCAGGATCTTTTCTGACGAACCGCGAGGCGGAGAGGCGGTCGGCGAGAAGCCGCGCCGACAGCTCGTGGGCGAGGGCCGTGAAATGCCCGTAGCCGCCGCGGTAGATCCCGTTTCCCCTTTCGATCTGCTCGATGAACAGCTCGCGCGGGTAGGCGTACTCGATCTGCAACCCGTCCAGGTGTTTCAGGATCCCGGTCTCGATCCGCTCCCTGTTCCGGCGGAAGACGGGCCGCGGCGCCCCGGGGTCGCGGCGGTAGCGCCGGATGTCGATGGCGTCCTGCAGGAGCAGGGGATCGGGGATCAGGTAGACGAAGAGGCCGATTTCCCGCTGCCGCAGGTGGCCGGCGATCCCTTCGAGGAGACGGCCGGCAACGGCGATCATGTCTTCCAGATGAGCCTCCGACGCGGCGAGGTCCGGGGTGGCGATCATGCCGGCGTCCCGCGCCAGGGCGGCGATCCCCGGGTTGGTCTTCACGGCGTATTTCCAGACCAGGCGGGCGACTGCGGAACGGGCAAGCACGTTGTCCCGCAGCCAGGAACGCGGCGAATACGGGGGGGCCGGGAAGAAGGTCAGCTCGCCCTCCGCCATTTCGAAGCGGGGGACCGATGCCGAGGCCAGGGGGGCGAAGTTGTCCTGCAGGTCGTTGCCGAGGAAGAGGACCAGCACCACGCAGTCGGGGTTCCAGCCGGCGACGCGCTCACGCACGGCGAGGAAGTGGGACCCGAGGCCGTAGCCGTGCACCCCCCAGTTCACCGCCTCATACTCACCAGCGGCGCGCCGCGACAGGCCGCGCGCCAGGCGCTGCGAGAAGTTCGCTTCGATGTCGACCTGGTAGGCCTCGAGGAACGAGTCCCCGAGAAGGATGATGCGGCGGCTGCCGGGGGCCGGCCGCCGCGCCCGTTCATGATCGTGGAATCCGCGGCTGTTCGTGGTCACCACCCGGGGAGGTCCCTCCACCTCGCGGGTCCAGGGAATGCCGAGGTTGGGCCGCCCCCGGAACCCGAGCAGCTCGTCGTACTCCAGGGTGGCCTGTTCGATGGTGACGAACCGGGGGAGGAGCAGCTCCGCCAGCAGCAGGGCCGCGGCGGTTGCTGCCGCGGCGACCGCGCCATTCACCGCCAGGGTGCGCAGCCGGGTAGATGCTCCGCCCGCCCTGCCCGAGGTCTTCACCGGCGCGGCGAAACCCCGGGGTTGGTTCCCGGCGCTGGTTGTGATTCCCTTGCAAGTGAGCCCCGCATCTTCGCGCCTACCTGACCGCTGCGAAGTAGTGAACGACGAACCAGACTCCCGAGGTGGCGAACTGCCCGAGAATGATACCGATGAAGAAGGGCCTCGTGTTCACGTACACCCTGACCCCGCCGAATTTCACGATCGCGGTCTTGAACAGCCAGCCGAGAAAGACGCTGAAGAAGGCCGAGCCGAAAACCGCGCTCAGGGGCAGCCCCAGGGGATGCAGGGGCCACCAGAGAAAGCGCTGGCGGGCCAGCATCAGCAACCCCATGGCCGCCGCGCCGATCCCGGCAAAGCCCCAGTTCTCCCAGTGCGGCCCCTCCAGCGACTGGATACGGGCCGAGGCGTTCTCGAACGGGTAACGGGCGCCCCATCCGAAGAAGAAGCCGTCGGTATTGATCCCCCCGTGGGCGTAGGCGAGGGTCAGGATCATCCAGATTGAGCTGGCGATGCTGACGGCGATGGCGATCATGATCGCCAGGAATATCAGCCGCCTGTTCGACCTGATGGTCTCCTCGGCCACCTTCAGTCCGTTGGCGCACGAGGCCATCACGAACGTCAGGATGTCGCTGGCCCAGACGTAGGTGAACGAGAGGGAGATGATACCCGACTCCCCCAGCGCCCGCGTGCCGAAGCCGGCGGCGACGAAATCCGAGGCGATCATCGGCGCGTAGTTCCACGCCAGCCCCCCCTCGGCGACCACGCGGGTGATGGCGACGAACAGGGCGAAGGCGAAGAACAGGTAGATCGGCACGATCCACCCCGGCAGCCCGCTCTGCGCCAGCCACACCCCCATGAACAACAGCGACCCGATCAGTGTGAACGCCGCTGCCCGGTAGGACATGATCTCGCCCTGGTCGTCGATGCCGGGGTCCCGGAGAAAGGCGCGGCGGAACACCCTGTAAAGGTGGCCGCGGGCCGTCCACAGGCCGAAAAGCACCAGCACCATGAAGGCGCCGAATCCCTGCAGGGTCAGGATAGAGTCGGCGTGGCGGCTGTAGACCCCGAACAGGGGGTCGACCCGCTGGACGCCGACGGTGTTGAAAATCCCCTGCTGAACCACCCCGAACAGGTAGAAGAACCAGAGGCTGAAGGCGACGTTGCGATTGATGAAATAGGCGAACCCGACCAGCTGGAAACTGATGCCGAAATCGACGTCGACGGTGCCGCGGAACAGCGGCAGCGAACCCTCCCAGAGGGAGATGCGCTCGAAAAAGGGGTAGTACGTCGAAAGCCTGTTGTTGCTGTAGATGAGGGCGGTTATGGCGAAGCCCGCCCACATCAGGGGATTCCTGAAAAGCGGCTTGATCAGGGAAGGCCTCGTCTCGTCGTCCTCGATCATCGCCAGGGGCACCTGCACGAGCGGGTATATCAGGCGCTCGTTGACGATCCACTGGCGCCGCAGGATCACCATGATGGCGATCATCGCCAGGTAGAGGGCGAAAATGAACGGCAGCCACCAGGCCAGGGGCGGCAGCCACAGCTCCCACGGGATCCCCTGACCCTGCGGCGCCCCCTCGTAGAAGTACTTGATCTGCTCGAAGTCGTGATGCGGGATCATCCAGTCCGGTATGAACGGGAACAGGCTGTCCCAGTTGTTCTCCGGGGTGGCGTAGTAGATGACGCTGGTTATGTGGGGCAGCAGGAACGAGGTGAGCCCGCGCTCGGGGATCGGGGTCGCGATGATCCACATGATGTAGATCAGGGCGAGCTCCGGGCGCGTCAGCATCCACTGCCGGCGCAGCGCGCCGACGAGTGCGTTCAACAGAAAGACGAAGTAGAAGAACAGGATGAGAGCGGCGGCGGTCGTCATCAGCGCGGCTATGCGCTCGCCGTAGATCATCATGCCGACGTAGGGAACGCCGGTGCCGATGGCGACGGAGCCGATGGTGCCGACGACCAGGGAGCGCGGCGTCACGCCGCGGACGACCCGGCCTGTCTTCGATTCCTTTTGCATTCGGCCCCGCAGGATCGCGATGGCTTTACGGGCGGCTGGCGTGATGTGTTGCGGGGTTCTCGCCGGCCGCCGAACCACCCAGCTCGAACGGTTCGAAGGAATGCGCAGTCAGAGCCGCGTCTCCTTCCCGGATCCGCAGCAGCGTGTTCATCGCCACCTCCTCGAACCGCTGCGTCGTGCCGCTGGCCGGCCAGAAGATCTCGAGGGCTTCGACGGCGCTGGCGCGGCCCAGGCCGATTTCCCGCCGCATGCTCGAGGCGCCGAAGCTGCTGCCCCCGGACACCCGCGAACGGATCACCCGGGGGCCGTCCTCCCCGCGCACGTGAACTTCGATGCGGGCGCCGACAGCGTCCCGGTTGGACCGCACCCCTTCCAGCTCGAGCTTGAGCCAGTTGTTGCCGTGGCCGGGGTTCTCGAACAGCACGTTCTGGTAGACATCGCCGGAGAAGGCCCCTCCCATCACGGCGAAGACCTCCTGGTCGCCGTCGTGATCGAGATCGCCGAAGGCGACGCCGTGCCCCTTCTGCAGATGCCCGAAACCGCCCGAAGTGGTGATGTCCTGGAAGAACCGCCCCGCGGCGTTGCGGAACATCCGGTTGGGCATGAGGGAGATCAGGCCGGGGTCGCCGGTTCCGAGGTAACAGTCCAGGTACCCGTCGTTGTCGAGGTCTCCGTAGTTGCTGCCCATTGTAAGCAGGGCCTTGTCGAGGCGGACGGCGGCAGTCACGTCGGAAAAAGTGCCGTCGCCGTCGTTGCGGTAGAGACGCGGGTGCTCCGCAGCGCTCTCCAGCCCCAGGTACTCGGCGGCTACGTCGGTGGGGCGGGCCTTGTAGCCGGAGACGAAGATGTCGAGCCAGCCGTCGTTGTCGTAGTCCCAGAACCAGCCCGGAAAGCTGCGCGGGGGACCGGGCACCCCCGCCGCTTCGGTCACGTCCGCGAAACGCCGCGAGCCGTCGCCGCCGTTGCGGAACAGCAGGTTGGACTCCTTCGGGTGGAGGCGCGACAGGTACAGATCCAGCATTCCGTCGTTGTCGTAATCCCCCCACACGACGGCCTTCACATACCCCTCAACCGCCAGACCCGCGGCGGCGGCGCGGTCGCGGAAGGTGCCGTCGGCCTCGTTGTGGAACAGCTCGCACGGGTGCCGCCCGGCGCCGAAAGATTCGTTGCCGATGTAGAGATCGAGCCAGCCGTCGTTGTCGTAATCCCCCCAGGCGGCGGTCTGCGTCGGGTGCAGGGTGAGGATGCCGGCCGCTTCGGTGACGTCGTCGAAACGGCTGCCCCCCAGGTTCCTCAGCAGTGAGTTGGGGCGGCGGCCTCCGTCAGTGGCGGGCGGGCGGTTGAGCCAGGCTCCCCGCAGGATGAGAGCGTCGGACCAGCCGTCGTTGTCGTAGTCGGCCTGCTTGCTGTTGAGGCCGCCGACGATGCCTGCCAGGCCGGCGGTTTCCGTCCGGTCGGCAAAGGTGCCGTCGCCGTTGTTCCGGAAGTAGCGCAGCGGATCGCGCCGGCCCCAGGAGGAGACCATGATGTCGAGGTGCCCGTCGCGGTCGAAGTCCTCCATGATCACACCCCCGGACAGCCCTGTCAGGTCCAGCCCCGCCGCCGGAGCCGCGTCGCGAAAGCGGCCGATGTCGTAATCGGATTCGAAAAGGTGGGGCGGCATCAGCTGCCCGGGAGGCACCGACTCCGGGTACTCACCCAGGTTCATGTAGGCGATGTTGAGCAGCCACCGGGAAGAAAGATCGTCCGGGTTGCGCTGCAGCACCCCTTCGAACTCGGCGGCCGCCGCCCGCGCGCCCCGGGGCAGCGCGTGGGCGCCGGCGCCGGAGAGGGGGAACAGGCAGGATTCGGTGTTGTGATTGAGGATGCAGTTCTCCTGCTCTCCCAGCCGGAGATAGGAAAGCCCCAGAAAGATCTGCAGGCGGTGGTGCATCCGGCGCCCGCTTGCCTCCGCCTTCAGCCCGCGGAATTCGGCGATCGCCGCCTCCGACTGACCGTCGAGAAGCAGTTCGTTGGCCAGATCGAGGCGGGTCCTGAAGATCTGCGACTTGACGCGGGAATCCCGCGGGTCCGGGGCCTGGCGCAGGCGCGCCAATTCATCGCGGAAATGCCGCACTCGCACGTCGTTGGCGTACGGGTGGGCGAGCGGCTCGACGCCCTCGGCGATCTCGATCAGCAGCTGCGCCATGCGCCGGGTGCCTTCGGTCCTGTTGTCGGCAGGCGGTTCCCGGCAGGCCGCGATGGCCAAAGGTAAGGATGCTGCCAGCAGAAGCAGTGTCATCGGCAGCCGTTGAGAACAGCGTTGCGGAGCCGGCGTCGTTGCGTCGCGCGCCATGGGGGAACGCCGGTTGGTCTGGAAGTCACCGGCCGCCAGCCCGTCAGCTCTGTTTCGGCCCATCGGGCCCCTGGCCGCTGTCCGCCATGGTGCCCGCCTGTGCGAAGCCGATTTCCAGCCGCACTTCTTTCAGGAAAACCGGTTCGAAACGAGGGCCGCCCCCCTTGACGAGGCGTACCACCAGTTCATTTCCCCCCTTCGCGATCGACCGGGCGCCGACATCGAACTGAATCAGGGTGCCCTCGACGCGCTCCTCCTGCATGGTCGTATGGTACACCTCGCCGTCGAACACCGTGTGCCCCCAACCCTCGTCGGAAACCCGGCGCGTATCCCAGGTTACCGGCTCGCCATTGATACGCAGATCCAGCACATCCCCTTGCGGGAAATGGCTGAAGCCGAGACTCAAGGTACAGGAGTCGAGGGCCCTCTCGGACAGGGCGGCGCTCACGTCGTCGGCCACGTCCAGGGTCAGTACCGCGCCGCCCCCGGGCTCCGTCTCCTCCATGAACACCGGCAGCGAAGCCCAGGGCAGGGCGTACCGGAACGCTCCCACGTGGTGCTCCTTGCTGCCGACCCGGTCGGAATGGTCGAGCTCGTAGCGCTTGTTCAGACGGCGGAGTTTCGGCCGGTCGACCATGTTTCCAAGGACCCGCTTCTTCCACTCGTTCGGGGTGTTGAAGTAATTGAACAGGTAGAACCCGTCGACGCCGGCTTCCCAGAACCGCGCCGCCAGCGCGTAGAGCACCTCCTCGTCCAGCGCCCACCGCAGCGCTTCCAGGCTCCCGTAGATCAGGCAGTCGGTTCCCTCCGCGGCCTCGACGAACTCGCGGATCGGCTGCTCGAACGGCATGAAGCCGCCCCCCGCGGCGACGATGTCGACCAGTCCTTCCGAAATCCAGGTCTCGACGTCCAGTCCGATCCGCCTGGCGTCGTAGAGCGTCGGCGGCACGCGTACGAGCAGGTCGAGATGCCTGCCCCGCTTCTCGCCGACCTCGTCGAGGCGCCGCCGGACACGCCGCACGAAGTCCGTCATCAGGTAACGGTTGGAGGAGGCTTCTTCGATCCGGAAGAACGCCGGATGCCGGAAGTAGTCGAGCTCGATGCCGTCGACGTCGAAACGTTCGCACAGTTCGAAAACGATCCTGGCCATTTGTTCGCGAACGCCGGGGAACTTGTAGTCCACCCCGCGGGCGATGGCGTATTCGAGAGTGGGCCTGGGGATGTATTCGTAGGGCTGGCCGATGAGCCACTCGGGGTGATCGCGCCGGAAGCGGCCATGTGCGGGCGAGTCGAAAGGGCTGTCGTAGTGGCTGTTCATGCGCAGCGAAGGCAGCACTTCGATGCCCGCCTCGTGGAACTGCCGGACGATCTCCTGCATCGGTCCGCCGGATGACTCGATCAGGCTGCGGAGATTTCGCTGCGTCCATGAATTGCGTTCCTCCGCGAAATGCTCCCGGCCCTCCCCGAAGCGTTCGCCGACCTCCGTTTCGTAGGCGAAGGTCTCGCTGTTGCCGACGCACCAGGACACTCCGCCAACGGGCGAACCCGGGTAGGTGGCGACCATTTGCTCCGCAATGGTGTCCGGGGTGACCGGTGTCTCGAGGTTCATGATCCAGCCGTCGTCGTTGCTGATTATCCTGCGCTCTCTGCTCGCCATCGACAGTCCATTTCCACCATGGTCAGGGGGGGTTGCGGCTTCACACCCTGGAAGTTTCAAACCCCATTTCGACCAGGAATGCGACCATGCGCCGCAGCCGCGGGTTGTCGCTGTTTATGTATGACTCCGAGGGATGGAACCCGAACCTGTGCCGGGCGTAGAGCTCGCGCACCAGTTCGAACTGTTCCCCCGTCCTGGGGTGAGCCGCGAAGTTGACCGCGTGCTGGTGACGCCCCGGGCCGCCGCCGAAAGCCGCGTGCACCACGTCCTCGTGGAAGACGACCACGTCCCCCGGTTCGGTTTCCAGGGGCACGCACGGCACCTCTTCCGG
>JAPOZF010000132.1:10987-13568 GCA_026706165.1 Gemmatimonadota bacterium | reverse complement strand
AGTCCGCCTGAAACAACCCCAGTACGGCCCCGGACATGGAGGGCTGGCCCCGGCGTTCGCAGTTGCGGCTGCCAAAAGGAGGTTTTTCAGGTGCGGTCGCTATTCCAATCCCGTACTTGGGACGGTTTCCTCCGTCGAGAGGGGTTTCCCGGCGCCCCGGTTTGCCCCCGGGTTGTTCCTGAAATGAGTGGAATCACGGAAGGGGTTGCATCTCCGGAGGAACTGGCCGCAGCAGTCGGCCAGTGGGTCCAGGAAACCACCGGGGAATCGGGCGCCGGGGTCGTTGTGGCGGTGTCCGGGGGGATGGACTCCATGGTGCTTCTCGATATTCTCGCAAGCGACCCGGAGCTTCGGCCGCGGCTTCACGTGGCCCATTTCGACCATCAGCTGCGGCCCGGGTCCGGGGACGACGCGGCTTTCGTCGCCGGGGAGGCCGCGAGGCGGGACCTGCCTTTGACGGCCGCAGCGGGAAACGTGAGAAGCCGGGCGGCCGGCGCGCGGATCTCCCTCGAGATGGCCTCTCGCGAGTTGCGCTACGAGTTTCTGCACCGCGTCATGTCCGAGGCGGGGTACGAGTTCATCGCCCTGGGACACCACGCCGACGACCAGGCCGAAACCGTGATCATGCGTCTGCTGCGCGGCAGTGCTTCCGGTCTGGGCGGCATGGCGCCGGTTCGCGGCAACCGTTACCTGCGGCCGCTGCTGAGCTACCCCCGCAGCACTCTCGCCCGCTACGCCGCAGATCGGGAAGTCGTCTACCGCGAAGACGCCAGCAACCGCGATCCGAAGTTCCTGCGCAACAGGGTGCGGTGGGACCTGCTCCCGCGGCTGCGCTCATTCAACCCGCAAATCGTCCCGACCCTGACGCGTTCGTCGGAGCTGCTTCGCGACGAGAACGACTGGCTCGCCCAAGAGGCCTCAGCCGCGGTTACGGAGGTTGTCATGCGCGCCGACTCCTCGCGTATGGTCCTTGCTGCCCACATCCTTGCCAACTATCATACATCTATACAACGCAGGGTGTTACGGCATTCGCTACAAGCGATTTCCCCGCCTCGCGCGGAGGCTGGTCGCGCCGCGATCGACACCCTCGTCGAACTGGCGCAGGGGGCGGTCGCGGGGATCGTCGATCTCGGTTCGGGGATACTGGCTCAGCGCCGGGGCGACAGTCTGGTGCTGAGTGCGGGAGCGGCCGTCCGGGTGGATCTGACCTTCGAAGCCCCCGCAGTCGTACCCCTCCCGGAGCGCTCGCTCGAGTTCCGCTCGCGCTTCCTTCCGGGGAGCTCATTCGCCGGTCTGGCGCCGCGGCTGGGATCCTGGGAAGCGGTTTTCGACGCAGACTCGCTGGGGTCGGAGCCGTTGCGCCTGCGGGGGATCGAGAAGGGGGACAGGATGCAGCCCTTCGGACTCGAGGGACGCCACAAGAAGGTCGCCGATCTCCTGGCAGAGGCAGGCCATCCCCGCCTGCTGCGCGACGAACCGCTGCTGCTCGCCCGCGGCCGGGAGATCCTCTGGGTCGCCGGCTTGCGCACCGCTCACGGCCATCGCGTCACACAGTCGACCAGGCATATCCTGTACTGCGAGTTCAAACCCACCGATTCAACGAGTCTGCGAAGTGAGTGATCCGGAACGCGACCACGGTCGCGGCAAGCCCCAAAACAGCAGGAACGCAGGCAACGAGCAGCCTCCGGCAGACCGAGGCGACGGCGAGCGCCCGCGCGTGCCGTGGCGGTGGCCGATGCGAAGCCGGGCTTTCTGGATATTCCTCGTTCTCATCCTTGTATTCGCTGCCAAGTTTTTCGGCAGCATGCCTTCCGACCCACCCGAGGTCTCCTACGTGAAATACCGGGAATACCTGGCGAGCGGGGAGATCATCAAGGCGAAGATCGTCGGCGACGATCAGTTTCACGGGACTCTCGCCGACGGAGAGCACTTCATCGTGAACCTGGGACCGATCGATGCCGAAACCAAGGAGGAGTGGGAGGAAGCCGGTATTGATTTCTACTTCAAGGAAAAGCCGTTTCAATGGCATACCGTGCTGATAAGCTTCCTCCCCTGGCTGCTCTTCATCGGACTCTGGATTTTCATCCTGCGGCAGATGCAGGGCGGTCCGAGAGGCCTGTTCTCGTTCGGGAAGAGCCGGGCCAAGCTGCTGATGGAGGACAAGAGCAAGACGACGTTCCGGGACGTCGCAGGGGCGGATGAAGCCAAGCAGGAACTCGAGGAGATCATCGAGTTCCTCAAGGATCCGATGAAGTTTCAGCGCCTCGGAGGGCGAACCCCGAAGGGAGTGCTGCTCATAGGACCTCCGGGAACGGGAAAGACCCACCTCGCCCGCGCGGTCGCGGGGGAGGCCGGGGTCCCCTTCTTCAGCATCAGCGGCTCCGATTTCGTCGAGATGTTCGTCGGCGTCGGCGCCTCGCGGGTGCGCGACCTGTTCGAGCAGGGCAAGGCGAACGCCCCCTGTATCATCTTCATCGACGAGATCGACGCCGTCGGCCGCCACCGCGGGGCCGGTATCGGCGGCGGCCACGACGAGCGCGAGCAGACCCTGAACCAGTTGCTCGTCGAGATGGACGGGTTC
>JAPOZF010000132.1:3095-10949 GCA_026706165.1 Gemmatimonadota bacterium | reverse complement strand
GCAACATCCCGCTCGGCAGCCAGGTCGACCTCGATCGCCTGGCAAAGGGAACCCCCGGGATGTCGGGGGCCGACATCGAGAACCTCGTGAACGAAGCCGCCCTGCTCGCCTCGCGGCGCAACCGCGAGAGCGTGTCGATGCGGGACATGGAGGAAGCCAAGGACAAGATCATGCTCGGGGCCGAGCGCAAGAGCATGGTCATGACCGAGGAAGACAAGAAGCTCGCGGCCGTGCACGAAGCCGGACACACCCTGGTCGCCAAGCTCACTCCGGGTTCGCCTCCCATCAACAAGGTCGTCATCGTGCCGCGCGGGCAGACCATGGGAATGGTCTCGTTCCTCGCCGAGGAACGCCACTCGCTGACGGAATCGAAGCTCAAGGCCCACCTGGCCACCGCGCTCGGAGGAAGCTGCGCCGAGTCGGTTGCCTTCGGAGAGCGCTCGACCGGCGCCCAGGCGGACTACAAGCAAGTGACCGCCCTGGCGAGGTCGATGGTGTGCGACTGGGGTATGAGCGAGGATATCGGTCCGTTGTCCCTGGGCGGTGAGGAGGACGAGGTGTTTCTCGGCAAGGAGTTCACCCGCACCCGCAATTTCAGCGAGCAGACCGCCCGGACCATCGACCGGGAAATCCACAGGCTGGTCGTCGAAGCGGAGCAGAAGGCGACCCGGCTGATCGAAGCCAACCGCGGCAAGCTCGACGCCATAGCGGACGCCCTGCTCGAGTACGAAGTACTCGACGACGAGGAGATCGAGCTGGTGATGGCCGGCAAGCAGGTCGTCAGGAAACCGGAACAAGAACCGGACCCGGACCCGAACCTGAAAACCGGTAGCGGGTCCGCCCGGGGGCCGGCTCCGTCCGCATCCCCCGCAGGTACGGAACCTCCGCCGGACGGCAGCGCCGCGGAAGAAGGCACGAGCGCGTGATCTGGAGCTTGCGGGGCGGGAACCTCAGTCTCGATTTCCGCTCCCGCGTCCGGATCATGGGAATCCTCAACGTCACTCCGGATTCCTTCTACGACGGCGGGCGTTACGACGAGGTCGGACGCGCCGTGGACCGGGCGCTGCGGCTGGAAGCCGAAGGTGCCGACATCGTCGATATCGGCGGCGAATCCTCGCGTCCGCCGATGTACGGAGTCGCTGCGGCCCTGAGCGCCCACGCGGAGTGCCGCCGGGTAATTCCCGTAATCGAAGCGATCCGGGCGCGGTCCCGGGTTCCCGTTTCCATCGACACGACAAAAGCCGAAGTAGCCCGGGAGGCGCTTGCCGCCGGCGCCGACATCGTCAACGATATCAGCGCCCTGGGCGACCCGGAAATGGCCCCGGCAGCCGCCGAAGCGGGGGCGCCTGTGATCCTGATGCACCGCCGCGGCACTCCGGAGACAATGCAGCTCGATACCCGTTACGACGATCTGCTCGGTGAGATCGCCTGCTTCCTCCGCTCCCGAGTCGACGCGGCGACGGCCGCCGGCGTCAGCCGCCGGAACCTGGCGATAGATCCCGGTCTGGGGTTAGATCCCGGTCTGGGGTTCGGCAAATCGACAGGCGGCAATTTCACCCTGATCGGGGAGCTGTCCCGCTTTCGCAGCCTGGGTTGTCCTGTAGTCGTCGGCGCATCCCGCAAGTCCTTTCTGTGGAAGCCGCTCGGGCTTTCGGCCGGGGACTGCCTCGAGCCGAGCCTGGCGGCCGCGGCCCTGGCGGTTGCCCGGGGCGCAAACGCGGTGCGCGTCCACGACGTCGCCGCCTCATTCAGGGCGGTGCGCACCGCCGAGGCGGTCGCGCGTTCCACTCAACCGGGGGCGCTGTTCCCCGAGTCCGGAGCGCAACTGTGATAGCCGACGAACTCATCCTCTTCAGGCTGTTCGGGTTCCTTCCGGTTTCGGTGTTCTCCATCGTCGACATCGCCATCGTGGCCTTCATCTTCTACCGCCTCCTCAACCTGATCCGCGGCACCCCGGCGGCGCAGATGCTGGTCGGACTGTTTCTGCTGGTGACCATTGCCCTCGCCGCCCACTGGCAGGAGCTGACAGCCACCTCCTACCTGCTGACGCAGGTGCAGTCGATCCTCATCATCCTGCTTGTAATCGTGTTTCAGCCGGAGCTGCGCCGCATGCTGCTCGTTCTCGGTCAGAGTCGGCTGCTGAGGTGGTTCTACAGGACCGAGCCCTCCCGCGTGATCGACGAAATCGCCAACGGCGCCGAGCAGCTTTCCCAGAAAGGGTACGGCGCCCTGATCGTCATCGGCAGGGAAGCGGGCCTGCAGTCGGTGATCGAATCAGGAGTGCCGCTGGACGCCAAGGTATCGGCCGACCTGCTGACCACGATTTTCACTCCCCGCTCGCCCCTCCACGACCAGGCGGTCGTGGTGCTTGGAGAAACCCTTGTAGCCGCCCGCTGCACCCTGCCGCTCGCAGCCAAGGTCGCCGACCAGAGGCTCGGCACCCGGCACCGCGCCGCCCTCGGCCTTTCCCAGGAGACGGATGCCATCACCGTGGTCGTCTCCGAGGAATCCCGGGCCATTTCGCTGACCGCCGGAGGCGGCTTGTACCGAGGCCTCGACACGAGAGAGCTCAAGCGCCGTCTGACCGAGCTGATGTCTGTCCGGGGACAATCCTCCGTCCGCCCGGACGAGTTGGCGATCGAACCCTGATCCTTCCCTGCGTTCCGTTGCCCAGCCCCGGATTGACAACCTCCGGGAGCGGAATAGGTTATAATCTTTATTCGTTGTTTTGAATAATTATCGACCGAGATCGTACGATCGGGGGACATGTGGACAGGCTTCCGGGACCATGAAGGCCAAGGAATTGCGCCAGGCCAGGATCAGGGAACTTCTCGAGCGCGACCAGATCGACACGCACGAAAAAATGGCTCGCTCCCTTGCCGGGATGTCGATCGAGGTGAGCCAGTCGACCCTGTCGAAGGACCTGCGGGAGCTCGGAGTCGTTCGCGTGCCCCGGCCCGACGGCGGGTTTCGCTACGCCTTGCCGGAGGCAGGCGTCACCCTTCGCGATCGCCGCATTCTCGAAAGAGAGCTGGGGGACTACCTGCTCGGGGTCGACCGGGCGGACAACATGGTAATTGTCAAGACGGTTTCCGGGCACGCGCAGTCCGTCTGCGAAGCGATAGATCGCATGGGCTGGGAGGAAATATTGGGCACCCTGGCGGGAGAAAACACGATCTTCGCCCTGGCGCGCACGGCCGAAGAGGGTTCCCGGATCGCCAGCCGGCTCCAGGGCGGCCGGGTCGCGGAGAGCGGGGAAGCGACGTGACAACCCTGCAGACCTTTATCGACAAGGCGGCCATTCTCGTCGAGGCCCTGCCCTACATCCAGGAGTTCCGCGACAAGACGGTGGTGGTCAAGTACGGGGGAAGCATCGGCACCGGCGCTCCCGGGGAGGACACCATCCTAAAGGATATCGTGTTCATGGAGCATGTGGGGATCAACCCGGTGATCGTACACGGAGGGGGCCCCGCGATAGACCGGCGGCTGAAGGAGCTCAAAATCGAGACGCGGCGCGTCAACGGGTTGAGGATTACCGACGCCGAGACGATGAAGGTTGTGGAGGAGACTCTGTTCGACGTGGTCAACGCCGCGATAGCCGGGCAACTCGAACGCCTGGGGGGGAGGGCTGCCGGGGTTTCCGCCAGGTTGGCAGGCATCATGCACGTCCGCAGACACACCGCCCGGGACGGCAACGGAGCCCCGGTCGACATCGGCTACGTCGGCGAGGTCGAGCGCATCGATCCGGGCCCTGTCGAGGAGTTGATCGCAGCTGGCATGATCCCGGTGGTGGCGCCGATCGGCCGGGGCGAAGGTGGAGAGTCGTACAACGTCAACGCCGACACGGCAGCGGGGGAGATCGCCGCCGCCCTGCGGGCGGAGAAGCTGGTGTTCCTCACCGACGTAATGGGAATCATGCGCAACCCGGCCGACGATTCCACCCTGATGTCGACGGTGCACGTGGACGAGGTCGAGGAGCTGATTTCCTCCGGGGTCATCGCCGGGGGCATGATCCCGAAGGTGCGGGCCTGCGTTCACTCGGTGCGGGCAGGGGTGCGCAAGACCCATGTCGTGGAGGGGCGCATTCCGCACTCGATGCTTCTCGAGTTCTTCACCGACGAAGGCATAGGAACGCAGATAGTGCAGTAGGAAATCAACCGCAATCACGGAGCAGACGACATGAGGACCGACAAGGTAGTAGAGGGAGAAAGACAGTACATCCTGCAGACTTACGGGCGCCCTGATTTCGTCCTCGAAAGAGGCAACGGCGTTTACCTGTTCGACCTCGACGGCAACCGCTACCTCGATTTTGTCAGCGGACTGGCGGTCAACGCGCTCGGTCACGGCGACTACGACGTGCTGAAAGCGATCGAGGAGCAGGCCGCCCTCCTGATCCACTGCTCCAACCTGTATCACACCGTCCCTTCGACGAGGCTCGCGAAGATCCTGGTGGAAAACTCGTTCGCCGACCGCGCCTTCTTCTGCAACAGCGGGACGGAGGCCTGGGAAGCGTCCCTGAAGTTCTGCCGCAAGTGGGGAAACACGCGGCCCGACAAGCCTCGCAACAGGTTGATCGCCTTCAACAATTCCTTTCACGGCCGCACCTACGGCTCGGTTTCGACGACCGGGCAACCGAAGTACCACAAGGGGTTCGAACCGATGCTTCCCGGAATCGACTTCGCCGAGTTCAACGATTTCGCGTCGGTCGAGAAGCTGGCCACCGACGAGACCGCCGCGGTCCTCGTGGAGCCGCTGCAGGCGGAAGGGGGCATCCACGTCGCCTCCAGCGAGTTCCTGAGCGGTCTGCGGGCGCTGTGCGACGAGCGCGGCATGCTGCTCGTTTTCGACGAGATCCAGGTCGGCATGGGCCGCACCGGGTCGCTGTGGGCATACCAGCAGTACGGGGTGGAGCCGGACATCATGACCCTCGCCAAGGCGCTCGGGGGCGGCCTGCCGATCGGGGTCTCGCTGGTGCGCCAGAAGGTCGCCGACGCCATCGAAGCGGGAGACCACGCCGCCACCTTCGGGGCCAACCCGGTCGCCTGCGCCGCGGCCCTGAAGGTCATGGAGAAAATGATTGCCGAGGGATTCCTCGAAGGAGTGCGGGAGAAGGGGGAGCACCTGCGAGCCGGCCTCGAGAAGCTTCACCAGCGCTGGCCGGACCAGATCGGCGAAGTCAGGGGTCGGGGGCTTATTCAGGGAGCGGTGGTCACCGGCAAGCAGGCAGCCGATTTCCTGGCCGCCTTCCGGGAGCGCAACATCCTCGTCGCCCCCTGCGGCACCGACATCGTTCGCTTTCTTCCTCCCCTGGTCATCGACAAGGGTCAGATCGACGAGGCCGTCGACGTTTTCGACGAGGTCCTGAGACAGGGGTAGCCCCCCCTGCTTCGGCGATGACGGGCAGCCACGACAAACCCTGGGGGGGCCGCTTTGGGTCGGCGACCGCGGAGCTGATGGAGCGCTTCAACGCCTCCATCGGCTTCGACCGCAAGCTGTTGGATGTCGATGTCGCAGCGAGCGTCGTCTACGCCCGGGCTCTCGCCCGGGCTACCCTGCTGACGCCGGGCGAATGCGACGAGATCGTAGCCGGCCTCGAGCGTGTACGAGAGGAAATGACTGCGGACGACCGGGATTTCGAGCCAGGCCTCGAAGACATACACATGGCTGTCGAGGAGCGGCTGACCTCCCTGATCGGACCGCTTGCCGGCAAGCTGCACACCGGGCGCAGCCGCAACGACCAGGTCAACGTCGACGAACGTCTGTACCTGCGCGGGGCGGTCGCCGGGATCCTCGGCAGGGTTTCCAGGCTGCAGGAAACCCTCGTGAGGACCGCGGAGGACTGCGAGACGGTCGTTCTGCCGGGATACACCCACCTGCAGCAGGCGCAGCCGATTCTGTTCAGCCATTACGCCCTCTCCCTGTTCTGGATGCTCGACCGCGACCGCGGGCGCCTGCGGAACGCGGCCGCGCGGGCCGACGTGCTCCCGCTCGGTTCCGGGGCCCTCGCCGGCAGCGCCTTCCGGCTCGACAGGGAGTTCATGGCGCGGGAGCTCGGGTTCAGCCGGGTCAGCGAGAACAGCATCGATGCGGTCAGCGACCGCGACTTCCTGCTCGAGGCGCTGGCGGCGCTGGCGATTCTGATGATGCATCTGAGCCGGTTCTGCGAGGACCTCGTGATCTGGGCTTCGGCCGAGTTCGGCTTCGTCGAGCTCGACGAAGCGTACGCCACAGGGTCGAGCATGATGCCGCAGAAGAAGAACCCCGACTCCCTCGAGTTGATCCGCGGAAAGACAGGAAGGGTGTACGGCAATCTTCTGGCGCTGCTGACGACGATGAAGGGATTGGCCCTCACCTACTCCAAGGATCTCCAGGAGGACAAGGAGCCCCTTTTCGATTCGTTCGAGACAGCGGCGGACTGCCTCGAGGTGTTCACCGCGGCCTGGTCGACGATGAAGATCCGCCCCGGGCGCATGAAGGAAGCGGTCGACGACGCCGTACTGGCGACCGACCTCGCCGACTACCTCGCCGGCAAGGGGATCCCCTTTCGCGAGGCCCATCGCGTCGTCGGGGGTGTGGTGCGCATTGCCCTCGAAGCGGGCTGCGGGCTGCGGGGGCTCGGGCTGGAAGCCCTGCAGAAGCACTCGGACGCCTTCGGGGAGGACGCCCTCGAGGTTCTCGACCTGCGCCGCAGCCTCGCCCGGCGCAACGTCCGGGGCGGGACCGGGCCGGAGGCGGTAGCCGCCCAGCTCGAGGCGGCGCGGGCCCGGCTCGCCGGGACGGACCCGGTCTGAGGCGCGTATGCCGAACCCTCGCGACGCCCGCGTAACCGCGGCATCCCTGTATTTTCTGCCGGTGGAGACGCGGGTTCCCCTGAAGTTCGGCCCCGAGACCCTGACCCAAGTCACCTGCGCGCGAGCGGCGGTCGAGGTGGCCGCCTCCGGGGGGGAGACCGCTGTCGGCTGGGGTGAGACGCCGCTGAGCGTGCAGTGGGTCTGGCCGAGCGACCGCCTGGGGTACGAGGAGCGCCACCGGTCCCTGAAGAGCTTCTGCATCGATCTGGCCGCGGAGTGGTCCGGGTACGAAGCCTCGGGGCATCCCCTCGAGATCGGTCACGGCTTTCAGGAGGAAGGGCTGAAAAAGGCCCTGGCAAGGCACAACCGCGGGCGCAACGAGCAGCTGCCGCATCTCGCGGCGCTGGTATGCTGCTCGCCCTTCGACATCGCCCTTCACGATGCCTACGGAAAGCTGCACGACCTGCCTTCCTACGAGACCTACCGCAGCGGGTTCATGAACCGCGACCTTGGCGCGTATCTCGAGCCGGCCGCACCCGGTGTGGACTTTGCGGGAACCTGGCCGGCGGACTTTCTGCGGCCGCGGCGGAACCGCCTGCCGGCCTGGCATCTCGTCGGCGGCCTCGATCCGCTGGACAGGTCGGAGCTCACCGGGGACGAACCGGATGACGGTTACCCGGTACTGCTCAGGGACTGGATCCGCACCGACGGGCTGACCTGCCTGAAAATCAAGCTGCGGGGGAACGACGAAGAATGGGACTACCAGCGCCTGCGCAAGGTGGGGGAGATCGCGGTCGATTGCGGAGCTGACTGGCTCTCGGCCGACTTCAACTGTACGGTCACCGAGCCCGAGTACGTCAACGTGATTCTCGACAGACTGATGGTGGAGCACCCGCGCATCTACGGCATGGTTCTCTACGTCGAGCAGCCGTTCCCGTACGATCTCGAGGAGAACCCCATCGACGTGCACGGCGTCGCCGCGCGCAAGCCGCTGTTCATGGACGAAAGCGCCCACGACTGGCGCCTCGGCCGCCGCGGCAGGGAGCTGGGGTGGGCGGGTGTA
>JAPOZF010000132.1:0-3085 GCA_026706165.1 Gemmatimonadota bacterium | reverse complement strand
GAAGACCTGCAAGACGCAGACCGGGCCGCTGCTGAGCCTGTGCTGGGCCCGGTCGCACGGAATGACCCTGATGGTCCAGGATCTCACCAACCCGATGCTCGCCCAGATATCCCACGCCCTGCTGGCCGCCCACGCCGGGACCATCATGGGGGTCGAGACCAACAGCATGCAGTTTTACCCGGAGGCCTCGGACCCGGAGGCCGCGGTGCATCCCGGCGTCTACCGGCGGCGCGCTGGCGAGATCGACATCAGGTCGGTCCTCGGTGCCGGCTTCGGGTACGGCCTCGACCGCATACGCCGGGACCTGCCGCAACCCGCAGCGTAAGGAAGCGCTTTCCATGGCCGAGGCGGTCGCTCTCAAGGAGGCGCGCTTCTACATGCGCAACGTGCGCACCCGCATGCCGTTCCGGTACGGCGCGGCCACACTCGTCTCGGTGCCGATCCTCCACGTGGGTGTCACCGCGGAGCTTGGCGACAGCACCCCGGCGCGCGGCTGGGCGGCCGACATCCTGCCGCCGAAGTGGTTCGACAAGGATCCGGCAAAGGAGTACGGAGAGAACGTCGCCGACCTGATCGCGATGGCCCGGTTCGCCGAGGAGGCGTACGGCGAAGCAAGCCGTCGCCCCCGCTCGCTGTTCGCCCTCTGGCGCGACGGGTACGAGGGAACCCTGGAGGCGGGGCGTGCCGCCGGGCTCAACCGGCTCACCGCCGGACACGGCAGCAGCCTCTTCGAGAGAGCCCTGATCGACGCCATCGGCACGGCCCGGGGCCTGTCCTACCACCAGCTCCTGCGGAGGGATGCCCTCGGGATCGAGCTGTCCGCCCTGCACGAGGAGTTGAGGGGAATCCCGGTTTCCCGGGCGGTCCCCGAACAGCCGCTGGAATTCGCCGCGGTCCGCCATACCGTCGGCATGGCCGATCCGATTCGCACCGGCGAGATACCCGCGGATGAGCGCCTCGACGACGGGCTGCCGCAAGCCCTGGAGGAATACATCGGGCAGGGGATCCGCTACCTGAAGGTCAAGCTCGACGGAGTTCTCGACAGCGACCTCGGGCGCCTGCGGCAGATCGCCGAAGTCCTCGGCAGAGACCGGGAGTACTCGGTGTCGCTGGATGGCAACGAGCAGTACGGACACCCGGACGAGCTGCTCGAGCTGATGGAGGCGATGCGGGGCGACCACCGGCTGCGGGGGCTGTACGGGTCGGTCATCTACATCGAGCAGCCCCTCGACCGCGGCCGCGCACTGGACGGGGATCTCGCCGGGGGGATCCGCGCCCTTTCCGGGCTCAAGCCGGTCGTCATCGACGAGTCGGACGACGCCCTCGACTCCTTTGCGCGGGCAGCCGGGGTCGGATACAACGGCGTCTCGGCGAAGAACTGCAAGGGCCTGATCAAGGCGATCGCAAACCGAGCCTTGATCCTCAAGCTCAGCGCGGAATCAGGCGCGCCTTTCTTTATGACCGCGGAAGACCTGATGAATCTTCCCGTTGTGCCGCTGCAGCAGGACCTGGCGCAGGTCGCCGCGCTCGGCATCGACCATGTCGAGCGCAACGGCCACCACTACGTGCGCGGCCTCGACCACCTCAGCGAAGCGGAGAGGACCGGCTGCGAGCAGGTTCACGCGGGGCTGTATCGCCGGGAGGGTGGGATGACGAGGCTCGATGTCCGCGATGGCCGCATCGATCTGCGCTCGCTTCAGGTTCCCGGACTGGGGGTCGGCGTGAGGGTGGACCGGGAGACCATGGTACCCCTGGATCAGTGGCGCTTCGACTCTCTTTGAGAACCCGGCACGCGATTCCTCTGAACGGGCGGCCGCATCCCCGCGCGCTGTACTGCTTCTGCTGAGGGAGAGGCAGGAAGACAGGAGGGTCAGGAGCCGGCAGATTCCCTCAGGCGGGCTTCCATCTCTTCTTCGGACATTACTTCTACACCCAGCTCTTGCGCCCTGGCCAGCTTCGTGCCCGCCTTGTCGCCGGCGATTACGATGTCGGTTCTGCGGCTTACCCCGGTGGTGACCGAGCCGCCGTGTCTTTCAATCAGGGCGCTGCATTCATCCCGGGTGTAGCGGCTCAGGCTGCCGGTCAGCACGACCGTCTTGCCGCTGAAATAGGAATCGGCAGTTGCAGCAGGTGTTTCGGCTGCCGCTTCCTCTTTCATGGCAAACTGTAACCCGGCCTCGCGGAGCTTGTCGATTACGCGCTCCATTTCCCCGGTGCGGAGGTTGGCGTGGAGGCTGCGGGCGATGGTCGGGCCGATCTCAGGGGTCGCTTCCAGGATTTCGAGGCTGGCTCGGCGCAGGTTTTCAAGGCTGCCGAATGTCCTGGCCAGGGTGCGGGCAACCGTCGCGCCCACGTGGCGGATGCCGAGGGCGAAGAGCACCCGGTCGAAGCTCTGCTCCTTGCTGCGGTCGAGACTGGCGAGGAGGTTTTTCGCGGACTTTTGGCCCATCCTTTCGAGGCTTGTGAGCGCTTCCAATTCGAGGGGATGCCGGATCGCTCGGGGAAGAGGGAGACCAACCTGCTGCTGGGACTCCAGCCTGAGACGATAGAGGTCGCCGAAGTCCTTAATCAGTCCCTTCTCTACCAGTTGTTCGACTACGGCCGGCCCCAGGCCCTCTATGTCCATGGCGTTGCGAGAGGCAAAGTGTTCGAGGCGGCGCAGGAGTTGGGCGGGGCAGGCGGGATTTTCGCAGCGGACCGCCACTTCTTCCGGGTCTTGCACGAGGGGGCCGGCACACGAGGGACATTTGTCGGGGAACGGGTACTCTGCCGAGTCGTCGGGCCGCTCCTCCTTCACCACGGAGACTACCTTGGGGATTACGTCCCCCCCCTTTTCGAGGATGACGGTATCTCCTATGCGGATGTCCTTGCGTCTGATCTCGTCCTCGTTGTGCAGGGTCGCCCGCCGTACCGTGGAGCCGGCGATGAGAACCGGATCGAGCAGGGCGACCGGCGAGATCGCTCCGGTGCGGCCGACCTGCAGGATGATATCGCGAAGCACCGAGCGGGCCTGCTGCGCCGGGAACTGGAGCGCCATGGCGCTGCGCGGGCTCTTGGCGGTTGCCCCGAGACGCTGCTGCTGATC
>JAPOZF010000551.1 GCA_026706165.1 Gemmatimonadota bacterium | reverse complement strand
GCGCTCTGGCGCTCTGGCGCTCTGGCGCTCTGGCGCTCTGGCGCTAATTGTATCGTCGGCCAGAGTCGGCGCTGTCAAGGCGGTCTCGCCGGACGCTGAGGAAGCCTGGGTCACGGCGCGCCCGCGCCCGGTCGGACCGGCCAACCACCCTCCTCGAACGGAGTCCGAAGCGCCATCGTTCATCGTCTCTACCCCCGTGCTTCCCGGTGCATCGCGCATGCCTCGCCCGATGTCAGGCATGGCGCATCACGGGCAGGATTCCCCACCCGTGACACGATTCCCGAGCAAGCGTAAGAGACCCTATGGGCCTGTAAATCCTCCCAGTTGGGAGGTATCCAAGGCCCGCAGGAGGGACCGATGAAGGCGGCGGGAGAAGGGCGGACCCCGGCGGTCGCAGGGCCGTCAGCGCCGCGGTGTCAGCGCCGCGGGAGGGCGTCCACCGCCAGGACATGCCGCACCAGCTCGACCTGCCCCGACGCGCCCAGCTTGCGGTAGGCCTGCTTGGTCAGCCAGCGCACGTAGTCCTCCGACCAGTCGGTCGCCGCGGCGATCTCGCGCACGCTCAGACCCTCGGCCAGCAGCGCCGACATCCGGCCCTCCGACGCCGTCAGGCCGAGCGTCACCGCCACCCGCTGCGCGTCGATGCGCGGGCGGTGCGCCGGGTCGACCATCAGCACCAGCGCCGCCACCCGGCGTCCCCCGAAATCTCCAGCCCCGTCGCCCACCGGGCTGACGTGCAGCGCCAGCCGCGACCGACCCGAGGGGCGATGGACCGTCATCGAGCCGCCGCGCGGGGCCTCGCCCCACAGATCCGGCAAGGCGCGCCCCACCAGCCGCCGCAGACGGCTGCGGTCGGCCGGCAGCCAGGCGTTGAGGGTGCCGTCGCGGTCGAGCAGCCCGTCGCCGCGGCGCAGGATTTCGAGCGCCGGCCCGTTGGCCTCCAGCACCTGCCCGCCGCGGTCCAGCTGCACCACCCCGATGCGGTCGTTGTCCAGCAGCCCCGCCAGGCCCGAACCCAGCGCATCGGCCGCCGCCAGTGCGTGGCGGACCCGGACGAACTGGCGGACATGCGGCAGCAGGCGCTCGATCAGCCGGAGCTGGACGGACTGCCAGCCGTCCTTGCCGACGGGATCGCCGAGCGCCCAGACCACGCCCACCCCGTCGCGCCAGTCGAGGCGCGTGATCAGGCCATTCCGGGCCTGGAGCGGGCGCCATCCCTCGTTGTACGCCGACGAGGTCCGCAACTCCTCTTCGGTGTAGAGATCGGGGAGGTGGATCAGTTCACCGACGTCCCGCCTCCAGAGGCGGGGCAGCCCTTCGTCCTGGTGCTGATAGACCTCGAAATACACGCGCGCCAGGTCCTCCCGTTCCTCGCCGCGGTAGAGCACCCGGTTGAAGTGGGCACGCACATCGTTACCGAACCCTTCACCGACCGTCAGCCCGTTGCCCGCGGCGCCAATGGCCTCCTCGATCAGGGTCGAGGCGGCGGGCCAGCGGGCATCGTCGAGCGCGGCCCCGTACAGCGCCTCGAGGCTGCGCTCGAAGGCGTCGTCCGGGTTCACGCCGCTTCCCTCGCGCAGCGCGTCCCCGCCCCTGCGAACCGCGAACCGGAATGTTGAAAAATGGCGCCTCTATTCATAGGTACCCCGTGAGCCGGGCGGCCGGGCGGAGACCGCTCCGGACGACCGCCGGACGCCGTCCCCCGCCGGCGGCTGCGAGCCCGGGCAGGCCCGGTTCGCGGATGGTTCCGTCCAATCTACGCAGAATCCGGGTAGCGCTGCCATCCTCCCAAATGGGAGGTATCGACAAATTGAAGGAAAAAATTTGGCGCTCGTCCCAGAAGATTCACCCTCTTCCGGTCGGTGACTTGTCGTCCTTTCGGACACTCGGCAGGACCGCCGACGAGCTTCCGCGCTTCAATTCCCCGATACAGATGACCCTTCGGCGCGCGCGCGCCGACGCCGCGGCGAGCGGGTTCCAGGTCCGCACGGGCGACAACGTCGCCGTCCCGATCGGCGCCGCCAACCGGGACCCGGACGCGTTCGAGGAGCCCGACCGGCTCGACGTCGGCCGCGTGGACTGTCCCCACCTCTCGCTCGGGCGCGGCATCCACCACTGCCTCGGCACGCAGTTGGCGCGCCTGGAGGGCAGGGTCGCGTTCGAGATGCTGCTGGAGCGCTTCCCGCGCATCGAGCTGCTCGGCCCGCGCCCGAAATACCACCACGGCGTCGTGCTGCGCAGCCTGCGCTCCCTGCCGCTGCGCTGCCGCCGCGCCTGAGGATGTCGGCAGGCCCTATCTTTTCCGGGCTCGTTTCCCTGAAGATGGATATCTGAGCCGCAGCCGGCAATGTCCGACCGTCGGATCCGGGGCGTGCGCCGCTTCACGTGTTGTCGGCTCAGGACGGTTTCCACAATGGGAACTCCAGGGTAACGGACTGTGCAATGCTCCATATGGCGGACAAGCGTCAACGAAGAAGATCGTCAATCACGTCTTTGGTCTGAAAGTCGATGTCCTCCGGGCGGTCGATAAACTGCAGGATCGCGTCTCTACAGGCCGATCGTGTCCGATCGGCAAGCTCCTGTCTCTCCTGTATCGTTCGCTTGGACTTGCCACCGTGCATCGCCTTGGAAGCCTCGTCGTAAGCAGCCCGGAACAGGTCGAACACGTCCCTCCGCTGCAGGTGCCATGCCCCGTGCAACGCCACACGGAATGAAAGCTCATCTTGCACGCCTCTTGTGTAGAGCCACTCCAAGAGGATGCGAAGCTCGATAAAGCGGTCGTCCAGGTCCGGCTCCGTGAAGGAGTTCCTGTACCTGGACATCGCGCGGCCAATCACATCGGGACGCCTGTCCATCTTCGGGAGGAGAGTCCTGATTTCCTCCAGCCGCTCATGGGTTAGGTGCGCCGCCGAGGCCATGATCGATGCTCGACTCCAACGCCAAGAGAACGAGCTGTGCGCCCCGAAAAGCGTGAGTAACTCGTCGTAGCGCCTCCACGCGTGGGCCTGAAACACCGGGTGGCAGCAGACCAGGGACATCGCGTCCATCAGGCGGTCGATCTCCTTTATCGTGGAGAGCGGCTTGTCCGTCGGATAACGCTGTCTGCCTGTCGGCGCATCGATGGGGAAGAAGACCGGTCCTTCCACCTTGCGGTCAACCAGCAATGCCGGCCCCACGATATGGTCCGGGGCCACTTCATCCGGGAGATGGAATACGACAGCGCCGTCTCGCGATTGAGGCACAATCTCGAATCGCATGTCTTCTGCGAGGTTGAGATTCGGTTCCTTGAGGCTCACACCGCGGATCGTCAATACGTCCTGGTATGTCAGCGGATCACCGCCGAGCCAACTCTCGATCGCGTTGACGGCTGCGTCCGGACCCAGCGCGACTGCCACATGGACAAGCCTTCGTGACAGGTCATCGAGCAGAGGAGGTGTATCGCCGCCAAAGGCATGCGGCACCAGAAATCCTACGGTTCTATGCCGATCGGGTGGCCCGAGGAATGGGCCGAGCATTGCTGACAGAGCTTCCTTCACACCGTCGAAAGGCCCGCTCGGCAGTGCCAGGTCGCGCAACAGGCGGAGGCGCGCTGGATCGTTTGGATCGGGTTGCCGCACCAGCATTTCCTGCACGGCGGGTCCCGACATGTTCGTCGGCTGGTACGGCCACTCGTACACAGCGACGTCTACGGCCCTGTGTAGGGCGTCTCTCAGTTCGTTGGACATGATTGGTCGCGGTGCGTTCCTATTCGTGGTTTACGCTTCGATCATGGGCATCTCCAAACCGTAGATCAGAAGATGAACGGCAAGCAGCGACGACAGTCAGTAGAGCCGAGACCCGAGATGGGCGCGCCCACCCGGTACAGCCGCACGCGCGCCTGAGACCCGCACCACGCGTGCGGGCAACGCTACGTCCTGACGATGTCCGGAGACCCGATCGTCCGCGGTCGTCGCGCTCCTTTAGCTCCGGCCCGAGGCCCCAGGGCCCGGCGTGGTGCGGCCGCGCTCCGGCGCCCGCCGGAAACAACGGATGCCGCAGAGGCCGATGTGGTCGACCACGGCGTCCGCCACGATCTTCAACCGGTCGTGGTCGCCGGGTCTGCGCCGCTTCGGCCAAAGGTGCTCCGCCTTGCGCAGCGCCATGTGCACCGTGAACGTCAGGTCGTCTCGGGAGATTGGGACGTTATGGTCTTCCGGCATGGGGCGACGATAGAGAAAGAACAGTTCGGGAACAAATTGACATACATCCGGCGGCACAGGTAGCGTCGCGGGCATGTGCGAGAGGTTCAGCAACCGGCTCACGTGGTCCGAGCTCCACGAGTTGTTGAGCCTCCTCAGCGCCCCGCTCAACCTACCGCCCTGCCACCACGCGGCGCAGGGCCAGGACATCGCCGTGGCGGGGGATACGAGCCGACCTCGGCCGGCTGGCAGACGCCATGGTGCGGGCGCTTTTCTCGAGGCGGTCCCGCGTGTTGTTTGAGAGCCCGGCTTTGCCGAGGCCCGTCAGCTTGTTCTGAACAAATCAGCCACTGTCGCTCCAGCCGCTCCGCCGATCGCCGACGTTGCTAACCAGCCTATGAGACGACGCACCCGGTTCCACGGGCTGGCCGGGTCGAGTCTCGCGAGCCCCTTGGCGGACGTTGCGAGGTCGCCAGCTGCGACGTCCTCCAGGTAGCCCATCTGCAGCAGTCGGTCGATATCAGCTTTTGCCTGTCGCCAGATCGGCGTCTTGTAGGTTGTTCCTGCTGCGTCATCGGCCAGCGCTAGCGGCTGTAGTGGGATCCCCTTGGCCGCAAGTTCCAGGATTGCGCGCTGCAATCTGGTCAGGGGCAGTATCTTCCGCAGTCGCAGCATTCTTCGGTCGTCGGTTTCGCGGCGGCCGCCTTCACGGTCTCGGCGGCGGTAGCCCCGCATCCCGCCTCGCGGGAGGCCAGGTGCGAGACGTGTTCGTCCAGGCGAGATCGCTCTTGGTGGCCAATTTGTCACTGGACTGGCTGACGGCCTTAACGATGGCCTCGGCGCACCCCGGCTTGATGCCGGCTCCCTTGAAGTCCCGGATGGCGGCGTAGATGTCGATCGCAATGGCCATGAATGTCATTTTACACGACGAGCACTCAACGCCGCCTCGGCAGGTAGCTGAGGATGTTGATCAACCGGTGCTGATCGCGCCAGTGGGGCAGCGCGCTGCTCGAGCGGGGAAGCCGCCAGCCGTTGGGAGCGCGTCCGGTAGAGACACTCGAGTTTGCGGCGGCGGCAGGACGGGCAGATCTTCGTGCTGCGGACGGCGGAAGGGCTGGTTGTGGATCGGGCGGTGAGGGGCGAGGGCGGTGGGCAGGCCGGTCGCGGCAGCTGGCCATGGCAGGACACGCAGAAACGTGATTGAGGGTATACGGTAGCGCGTGCCCGAGCGCGTCCGGACGCCGAAAATCGTCAGCACACCCTAAATCCAGGGGACGAAGACGAGAGATGGTGCAGACGTTGAATCCGGCAGACTTCTGGTGGAAGACGAAGACTACGATGACGAGCTAGATGAAGCGCGGATACCACGCTTCCGACGTTTGGCCGGTAGAATATGGCACGCAGTACTACAGTTCGCGTTTTCATCGATGCCAATACGGCACTGCATTTCAAGCGGCCTGACCAAATCGATTGGCGTACGCTGGCCAATGCAATTGAAGTCGTGCTCGTCGCGGCGCCGGTTCTGCTGCGGGAGTTGGAAGAACAAAAGATCATTAACGGTTCTTCAAAGCTCAGGGAAAGGGCAGCGGATTACATTAGGTGGCTTCACCAATTTGTGCGCCATCCCGATACCGAGGTCAGGGCAGGGGTCAGATGGTCGTTTCTGCCAGAGGAGCCACAACTTGACTTCACCGCTGAGCGTTTGTCGCAAACGATCGCGGACGATCACCTCATTGCCAGCGTTTTGGACTACACCCGCCAATCGGACGTAAGTGTATTGGTTGCAACGGCTGACCTCGGGCTTGAGGTGAAGCTCCGATCGCGAGCGATTGGCGTCCTGGAACTTCTCGACGATTTGCGTTTGCCGGCCGAACCGGACCCGGTCGAATTAGAGAACAGAAATCTCAAGCGGCAAATCGCGCGACTTGAAGCGCGCATGCCGAAGCTATCGGTCGTGTTCGAAGGCGGTGCTCAGCACCATGCCCTGTCTCTCCGCGATCCGACTACCAACTCGGTAACGTCTCTGGATCAAATCCGGGCGGACAACCCCTTGATGTACGGGACACAGGCGGTAGCCCGTCGACAGGACAGGGTTGGTGCCGGAATTGTTGATATCCACCGCCTAGCGCAGCGATTTGGCGTTACCGCCGAACAGGCCGACAGATACAATGAGGAATTGGAGCAGTACTTCAGTCAATATCAACATTATCTCGACGATCACGCTGCTTGGCGTGAGGCGCTCAGCCTGCACCATCTGGTAAAGCTTGTCATTGCCAATGACGGCACAGCGCCTGCGTCCAACATCGACCTCGATCTGTTCTTCCCTGACGGAACTCGGCCAGTCGATGAGGGTGATATCCCGAAAGAGCCGAAGGCGCCCAAGGCACCCAGACGCCCACAGCGCATCATGGATATTCGTAGTTTCAGCGGCTTTGACCACTTACCGTCTCTGTTTCCGCCGACTTTGCACGATAAGATCGCCCCGTACGACGATGGGAAACCTATCGTTGGTGAGGATGGTAATTCGGTCCGTATCGGCTATTCGACCCTCAAACACGGCCTCAGCGTTACCAGTGACGGCTTGTTGTTCCGCTTTGCTGACGCGACGACTGTCCGGGCTTTCAGCGTGGAATTTCGCCTATCTGCCAATGAACCGCTGGATGCGGTAGAAGGACAGCTTCACTTCCGCATCGACAACACTGAGGCATGAAGTCAATCTTGGAGACGATAGAGAGCTGGATATTCAGCCGCGTCACCCTGGCTAGGGAGGCTGTGGCGGCGATGCAGGAGGCGTTGGGTTGACCCAGCAGCCTGCACGAGGGGAAATGGCGACGGCAAGGAGGCGCTACTATCCGACGCTCTGCACGAATTCGACATATCGTTTAGCCCGCAACAGGAGATCATCATAAGTCCAGAGTTCCAAGTCACGTGGCAACAGCTGGTTGAGTTCTTTCCGTTCAACATCAGAATCAAAGTGATGAGTTCTTCCCGCCACCAGAAACATCTTGGGCTTGTAGGCTTCCAGCCCGTACTTCTTGTGAAACTGGGTCCTTTGGCCACGTTCATCAAAGAATTTCTGATACTCCTTAAGTTGAGCAGCAGCCTCATTCACAAATGCTCTGAAGCGAGTTCGCCTGCTATTCTGTAGTCGCGTGACGAGTTTCTGGTACGGAATCTTTAGTTCCAGAAGGTCACAAAATCGTGATTCGAGAGGTTCCAAGAAGAAATCCGGGATCAGCTCCCGATTCTCCTGCGAACTCAACACCAACTGAGGATGGATAGCTTGGTAAGACTGCCCTAGCAAGAAATCAGGGTGAACCTCAAAAAACCTCTGAAATTCTGATTCAGGGAACTTATCCGAATTTACCAAGTGCTCAAGCTCTTCTATCGATTCTTCCGTGATGCTGGTCCGTAGGCTCTTCACTGGCTGGAGAATGTTGCTCCGGAACCTATAGACCGAATCTTCATCTAGGAAATGAGGCCCATGCACTCCAGTGGCGACGACCCCGAAAGGTCTGATGCGTACTCGTCCTTTCGAGTCCAGATAAAGGGCGAATTGAGTTAAGTAATGCGATGGGTCCAATAGCTCTAGACTACTTAAGTCACTGACGAGCTTTGCGAATTCCTCCCCAATATTGATCGTCGCGCGGTAATCCCCGTCATCATCCAGCCACTCGTTGAGTTCCAAATGTTCAGCGAAACCTGAGTTGACTAGGAGCTCCCCGACATAAGACAGGCAGGCTCGAAGGTCTTCCGAATCGAACGCTTCCCTTGCGACTACTGGTCCCACATAAGCAGTCGTCAAAAACGCTCGAAACAAGTCAACTTCCGTTAGTCGACGATTCCGTCCAACGTCCTCCTCAACCTTGGCGGGTATAAGTCGTTGGTCGGCATGGATCTGCAATCCGAACTTTTGCTGGTCATCGGTCCCCTCGAAGATAGTTTCTAGTGTGTTTGGAGCTAGTGGAGCCAGTGACCTGTTTCCCGGGCTTCCGAAACTGCTCGCCAGCTTAGTTGTATCGACACCAGCGTTGTGCAACGCGATAAGAATTGAAGGAGAAGCAGAAAGTAAAGCTCGAAAGACAGAATCCGCTTCTATGACGTACCCGTAGTCTTCGAAACCCCAGTATTCGCTTCCAATCCCTTGAAGTGCCGCCATTGCACGAGGGGCAATTTCTATCGAGTTTCGAAAGTATCCATCAACTTGGCTCTGGATCGTTGTTCTCTGTTCCTGGAGAGTTCGCATTGCTGGTCAACGGCAAATCAGGCAGCGTTTGGATGTGGATGCGGGAACAATATGTTACGCCACAAAACTGTAGGATGCACTCACGATCATGTACTTGCCGCCCAGTCAGTTTAGTCAAAATGCGATTGCCCCGTAGCTGGCCAGCGGGTTCCGGAGAGCGGTGCCCGCACCTTCCTTCGTCCGCGTCACGCACCGGCGCGGCGCGGATAACGTGAATCTCGGAACGCCCGGAGCACTCACAGAGACCGCATTTTCACCTACCGCATCTTCCTTTCGGTCCCATCCCGGAGGTAGACGGATCCGTCGGGGCTCCTGACCAGTTGCGGGTGGATGAGCAGACCTGCGGGGACTCGGTGAACCATCGCCCCGCGACACCGGATGCGCGCTTCAGGCCCACCAGGAAGCCCCTCCGGCGTGTCCTGTCGCCCGGTCGCGGCCCATGCCGGAGAGAACCCACGCACAGACTCTCCGCCATCCTCGAGGGGCATGCGCCGCTCGTCGACCGGGCCGCGGACATCTGCGCAGCACTCGGCCTCGAGTTCTACATCGGCCCGCCGCGGACGCCGGCGGACATTGCCCCCGCGCTACCCCGGAGACTGGCCGGGGAGCCAGCGTTTGCCCCTGCCGAGGACCCGGACTTCGCGGCCGTGGTAGCTGCACCCGCGGACGAATACCAAGCGAACAACGACCGCGGCCGGGGCTCTCCGATCGCACGGTTCTGGGGCCTGTTTCCGGAGCTGCGCGGTGGCGCCGCGGGCCGGGAGGTGCGACGCCTGGCGCGCCGGTGGGGCAGCGCGCAGCTTGAGCGGGAACACCGCCAGCCGTTGGGAGCACGCCCGGTCGAGGTGCTCGAATTCGCGGCGGCGGCCGGCGACGGGAGCGCCGGGGATTTGGCACCGCGGGCTGGCGTCGTGTGGTTCCGCCGCGACTGGCTGCAGCGGCTCGGCCTCGACCCGGCCCAGTGCGCCGTGCTGCGGGTGGAGGGCGAGGTCATGGAGTCCACCTCCCGGCGGGCGGAACGAATCAATCGGGGCGGGCGGCGGCGCGTGCTCTGGGTGCCGGAATGACCTGAATTGGCCACCGTGACTCTTAGCGAGACCTGCTTGTACGCGCGTTCCGTCAATGTGAGTCAGACGGTGGCAACGGTGGCAAGGACAGATATGAATGATGGCGTCCGTGGCAAACCACGTTCTCGGAGATCAAGCTAATGAATTCACATAAGGACGACGAAACCGAAACGTCTCAGCTCGACATCGAAAGGGCTCGACTGCAGATCGAAGAGGCCAAAGTGGAAATGGAGTTAATGAGATTCAAACTAGAACCAACTAAAGCTGCGCACGAATATGAGATATTTCAGTTTAAGGCCGCATTGATCCTAAACGGAGGTGCGATCGTAGCGCTATTGGCTCTTATGGGGAGTATCTTGGTAAATGAAGGCGACGCCGCGCTGCTCAGAGATCTGACGATTCTGGCGGGTTGTTTCGCTACTGGGATGGTTTTAGCCACAACTGCGACAGTGCTGGTAGTTGGCGCCAAGTTCTACCATGCGTACGCATCTGTGCTGGGGCCTGACGAAAGTGGTCGACCAACCAGGCTGGATAGGGTGTTAGGCCGCTTTCATTCATGGTCGTCAACTGCGCTCATTAAATGTTCTCTAGCGGCATTCTCTGCAGGCTCAATTGTGGCTGTCGCAAAGTTCGTCGAGAGGTTCTATTCCATTTAGAGTCCGTTACTTCCGCGGATCCTTGTCGCGGCTGGCTGCCTGGTGCAGGTACTGATGGGACCGCCGGCCTCGCGGCCGGGAGGGGCCATTGGGGGTGGGCGGAGACTCTTTGGGATCGCGTCCCGCCGTTAGGGAGGCGTAGTGCCGTACCGTGATCTGAACGCCGAACGGCTAGCTGCGCGGGAGCGCCAGCGGCCATGCGGTGCGAAGCCCTTCAGGCGATGGCCCCTCGGCGCCCAGCGCCGCAGCGGCGCCATCTGGGTCTTGATCTAGGTCTCGTCCACGAACGCAAGCCGGCCGGATCCGGCCGGCGCCGCAGCGTCCGCCAACACGCCCGCTTGCGGGCCACCGCCGTGCGCATGGACCGATGATGTCCACGGCCCGCGCCGGACCCGGTACGTGATCATCGGCAGGCCGATCGTCGAACTTCTGCCGTTCATCGAAGTTATCGCAGCGTCTTGTGCCTTCCATCCACGCCTCCCGTCGTCGCTGTACACGTCACCGTGGCGCCGGAACACGGTCGCTTGTCGGTGATCCTACAGCGGGCAGCCTACGGCCCATGGCTCGCGGGCAAGAGTATTCAGCTCGTGCCATGCCCGGCGGCCGCGATGACCGCCTATCAGGTGAGCACGCGCGTCAACTGGCCGGCCAACTGCGATCCGCTCTGCGTTGAGGCTGTCTATTGCTAGTCCGTTGTGCAGGCCGGCCCTACCGCTCTTACCATTTGGTCCTGAAAAACGACTGGGTGAGGCTAGTAGATGGGGAACTTATCTTGTTCCCTGCGAAGGCAATTTGCTATCTCCCGAGCAACATAGTCGAAGTAGTTCCTATCATCCGACGGCGTGAAGTCTTCGTGGCTCGTAAGGAAGTGGCCGCGCGCAATGCTCACGTGCAATAGCGGAATCAGGTTGGTATCGCGTTGGGTGAATGCCTGTATCCGATGTCTGAATTCCTCTCCAAGTAGTGCTGTAGACCAATCCTGAAAAGCAAGAGGGGGAGTTTCGTTCCGACTCCGCCTCGCGAACTCGTATGCAAACGCACCGAACGAGAACACCAGCTTCGGCACATGAGTGTCGAGCAGGCGCGCCAGTTCGCGCGTCTCTCGTTCGACAGCAGCAGACCATTGGAGAGCATTACCGCGAGGTTTTATCGATCGGTAGTGGACAGCATTTCGGATGTAGAGACCGTCGGTATGGAGTCTCTTTCGCACAGAAGCGTACAAGTGCGATTGAATTCCCTCGAGAATCGGGGTCCAAATGTTGTGTCGTGCAGGATGTCTCGAATCCAGAGGATCGTCGAGGTCCGCTTCCCAATTGGCCGGGCTGGAATCTCCAATCAGCCAAATGGGAAAGTCCAAGCAACCGGCGTCTCTATTCATTGCACGCCTCCCGGGCAATCCGGGCAATTGACCCGGGATGTTGAAGATGGATCAAGCGGAGGATTTGCATCGCTCCGCCATGTCATACCCATCCGAATCGCCGAGGCGCTTCACGATCCCAGGCCTCCGCGTCCGCTGTGGTGACTTCCCGTTCTTCCCGGCCCACGAGCTTGATCCACTGGTCCGAATCGGCGTATGCCCAACGCTCGACCCGACCCTCCTGACCTTCCAGATTCTCCTGCGAGGCGAACAGTACCAGTGAATTTCCGCCCGCATGCCTCGCGCTTCGATACCGGATGCCATCGAGCGGTAGATCCTCATGCCTGAATTCCGACCGGACGAATTCCGTGACCACTTGCGGTGGGACATATTCGACGTGGGCGCTGCTGTCGCCTGCTATCGGCATCGACAACTCGGCCGCGAAATAGTTGAGAAAGATCAACGGCGTTCTGGGGTCGTATTCGAGGGTGTCTGAGACCGGTTCGAAGATGCTAGGAATCGGCGGGATTCTGGTGAGGTCAAGGACCCGTGTCTCCCGTACTGTCTGGAACTCCCCGACTACATAACGATCCGTGCCGCACTCCGGCTCCCTGGCAACCTCGCGGAGCGCTGTCTCCGGTTCATCGCTCCCGTAAAACATGACAATCCCGGGCGGACTCATCCGATTGGCGACGGTCGCCTTCTCTCGCGGCGGTGGCCCAAGGTCGATGGGGCCCTGAAGCCTCTCGCCGCGTTCCTGGCGGCGCGCACGGTAGACCGGCTGACCATTCGGCAACACTGAGATCAGCCCGAACTTCCTGCACCAGTCCTCAAACTCCCGCAAGAGTGAGAGGGGGTTAAGCAGTTCCTCGTCCAGAGGTTCGTGTAGAAAAAAGTAGCGCCTGTCGTGCTTGACCAATTCGCAGAACCAATCCCAGCTGTAGTTGAGCTTCTCGTCATCGCTGAAGGAGTAGGGTCGCGCGCTGCACCACGGGCGGTCCTCAAGTCCGTCGCACAAAGCCTGCATGAGCACGCCGTCATCGTCGTTCGGCAATTCCAATGCCAACTGGTCTTCTAACAACTCCCTCGTCGTCCACGTCTGGCCCAGATACCCGCTGCACTCGCTGTCGTAGGTAAGTTTGTTTTCCGCGAAATCGTATTCCCTGGCAAGGCATTCGTTGATGTAGAGTAAGACCTTCACCATCGGCGCGGCGATCGGTTCAGGCGCCTCCGCCCCACAGAACGAGCAGGCGTTCTTGCTCACCTCACACTCGGCAAATCCACGAAGCCCCTTGTCAGCAAAGCAGTCGGGGCAAACATATTCGTCTTTGTGCGCTTCAGGACTGCCGCCCCCCAGACGCTCCTTCACATCCTTCCAATATCCCATACTGCCCAAGCTCCCCGGTGCCGAGTCCGCTGGGTGCGTCCGCTCCGCAACTATTGCGCGATCGTGCACGACATTATCGGTCGCAGTAAAGCCACTACCAATGCGCGGCCATCTCCGCCGTGCCGTAGGGCACAGCGACGTATCGTCAGGCAGCGCCCTCTCCGCGTTCGCCGCTTTCATCGGCGCATCCGGGCAGCGACGATAGTCGATGACCAGCGCCCGGTGTATTTTCTCCCGTCCTCGCCAATGGTGACTACAGCCTTGAATTACGATCGACCAACCTCGGCTCAACTCGCTTGTCCGGCTGCCTCGCCCGGTTCTTGCTACGTCGAACCGACCGCCACAATCTGATCCCGATGGGCGTTCCCAAGGCACGCCAATAGCTCTCGGATCCACGAGGCCGGGCGCCGACTTTGCCCTGCGCACCCGCGGGAATAGTGCTTTCGCCTACCGCATCTTCCGTTCCGTACCGTCCCGAAGGTAGACGGATCCGTCAGGGCTTCGGACCAGACTCGGGTGGGTCAGCGACCGCCGAGGTCTCGGCGAATCGTCGCCCCGTGACATCCGAATGCGTCTGACCTTGGAGATCCGATGGGCGTCGCCCCCTTCCCGCCGGCGCTTGCAGTCGAAGGTCTTGAGCCGGTGGCACTCGACGTGCATCGGCACCGTGTTGCCGCCATCGTCATCCGCCCCG
>JAPOZF010000023.1:8128-13800 GCA_026706165.1 Gemmatimonadota bacterium | reverse complement strand
CTGGCCCTGCCAACCCGGCTGGCAGTTCCCCCTTCGGGTGAACTGCCAGCCGGGTTGGCAGGGCCAGCGCCTGACAGCGCACCTGGGAACAATCAGTACGCAAGCGCTTCGAATTGCAGTTCCCCCTTCGGGCGAACTGCCAGCCGGTCTGGCAGGGTCTGCGCCTGACGGCGCACCTGGAAGAACCCGATCAACCTCGAAATGAAAAGGCTCTCACCGGACGGTGAGAGCCTTTCTTCAGCGGTGCTCGCGCGACCGCTGTTTCCGTCAGCCCCTGCGGACGCGGTCGAACAGGCGCTCGAGACGGTCGAAGGCGAGCTTGATCATGTCGTCGTCCCAGTCGCCGTCGATATTGACCTTCAGCACTGCTTTCAGGGTGTCGAGATAGGCGCGCTGCGCCTCGCTCAGGGTGCGCGAGCCCCCGCTTGACCCGCTGCCCGAGGACTCCTGTCCGCGGGACTGTTGCCCGGATCTCGAGCTCGATCCCCGCTCGCGTTCCCCTCGCTCCCGCTCGCCGCGCTCCCTGTCCGCCCGTGGCGGTGACTGCGCGGGGGGAGCGGACGCTGCCGGGCTGCCGTTGCCTGCCTCTGCACTCGACGCTTCACCGTCGGAATCGGTGCAGCTGATCAGGTACTTGAAGAACATCTTCATCTTGTTGGCCGAATCGTTTCCCATCCCCGTCTCCTTGCGGAAGAAGGAGACGATGTCGCGGTCGGCCATCTCCCCGTTGGCCCGGTATTCCTTGAGCAGTTCCGGGTACAGGTCCTCGAGGATTTCGTCGACGGCGCGGGCACGGGTGTCCTGGGCCACAAGCTTCTGCAGGCGATCGGTCGGCTTCTGGTCGCCGTCTATGAGCTTCATCGCCTCGATGCCGCGCAGGAAGCGGTGAATCATCGAAGGGGTCCGGATGATGGCGCGAATGTAGTCGCGATGGATTTCGTCGGGAATGCGGCTCTGAAGTCTGGCGAGGAATTTCTCGAACTGGGCCTTGGTTATGTAGGGATACCAGGGCCGGGAGTCGTTTTTGCCTTCCTGGGAATCAGCGAGGGCCTCTTCGGCCGCGTCCTGTTCCCTCTCCTCTGAATCGATGTTGGGGTTTTCCATGGGGCGGTTCTCCAAGTTGTGAGATTATCCCGTCCTGCCGGCTCGACACATGACCGTCATGGGTGCTCGGCGGTGACCGCGGTGCCGATTCCCCCCCGCACGTTGAAGTCCCCTGTCACCGTCATGCGTCTGGGCGCGCAGGCCGCAACCAGGTCGTCGAGGATCCGGTTGGTTACCGCTTCGTAGAAGATGCCCTGCTGACGGAAGGATCCGAGGTAGACTTTCAGCGATTTGAGCTCTATGCAGTTGCGATCGGGAACGTAGCTGATGCGGATCGTGCCGAAGTCCGGTTGCCCGGTTTTCGGGCAGACGGAAGTGAATTCGGGACAGTCGATCTGTATTGTGTAATCCCGATCGGGCTTGGGGTTGGGGAAAGTCTCGAGCACCGGATCGGGATGTGAGGCCATGTCAGCTTTTTTTCAAACCGTAAAGAAACTAAGGGTCCCGGCAGGGGGGGCAAGGCAGCCTCATCCGAGGAAACGGCGCAAGGCATTGGCGGTGATCGCGGACACGACCTCGTCGACGAGGAGGGAACTGGCGTAGCAGATGGAGCCGGCTGAAAAGACTTCACCCCCGCTGCGGCTTTCGTAGTGGACGATCTCGGCACCCCCGCCGCCGGGGTTGAGGCCCCTGGCGGCCACGGCAACCCCTGCCGGCGAGCTGGCGGATCGCTTGTCCGTCTCGTGTCCCGAGGCCCCCCCGGGAATGCGCATGTGCAGGCTGCGCTCACCGAACAGATCGCCGTTGGCCAGGCCGGTTCCCGCGAAAATCCAGTGCCCGGCGTCGACCACTTCGTAGGGTGCAGCGGTCATCACCCCGCTGTCGCTGTACACGACACCCAGGAGGTTGGCTTCCGACTCGCAGTAGTAGTGGAAGCGGCTCTCCAGTCCGCGGCGTGCGATCTCCCGGGCATCGCCGTTGAAAACCTTCATGGTTTCCCGGTCGGTGATTTCCACCTTGCAATTGAGACCGTTGCCGCCGAGGTAGACCAGCTTGCCGCCGCGCTCGTGCACCCAGCCCTTGACCCCGTAGTACATCTCCTCGGACCAGTACTCCGGATGCGGTCCGAGGAGGAGGACCTCGTAGTCGTCGAGAGTCAGCAGGCCGTGGTGAAGCTGGGTTTCGGAGTAGACGTCGCAGTCGAACCCCTCCTGCTCGAGCCACCCGAGGATGCGCCACTCCGTCTCGGCGACATGGCAGGCCGCCCGCCCTTCGATCGGGTCGTGCAGGCCGACGGACAAAGGGATGTGGTTGATCGGTTCGGGGCGCTCGAAAGAAAGGGGAGCGTACTCCTCGCGGTCGTACACGACGTTGTCCGGATCGGTGTAGCGCGGCAGCTCCTGGCGGGCGTTGACCGTCGGGACGGGCGGCAGTTCCGCCGGGTTAGCGTAGTTGCTGCGCCCGCCAAAGTTGTTGTAGGCGTTCCAGTTGACGTCCGACACCAGCACGGCGATGCGGGCTTGGGGGCGGGCAGGGGCGACGATCCAGGGGAAGCTGAAGAAGGCCCGCGGAACCGAGGCGTCCCCGGTGAAGGGGTTCAGCGTCGAGGCGTGGAAATAGTACAGCCCCGAGCGTTCCGGGGCGGTGACGTACTGCCTGTGGTTGGGGCTGGTGTAGCCGATGGAATTCCAGCGCACCCCGGTCCGGGTGTAGTCCCCGTCCGGGGTGATCTGCACCGTCGCTCGCGGACCGTGCTCGTCGAACCAGCCGATGGCGCGCACGAACTCCTTCTCCCGTCCGTAGCGGAACAGCTCGAGCTTGTACGGCTCGCTGGAGTGCACGCGGAATTCCGACTTCTCCCCCGAGCGGACGCACCTGGGCCAGGCGAAACCGAGCAGGCCGTCGGCGAGCAGCCGGAACTGGAAGGGCCGCCCTTCGGCGACGGTGACGTCCACCCGTTTCGATCCGTAGCCGTCCCGGGCGATGGTCACCCTGTACCGCCCCGGTTCGATCCCGGCATGCACGGCGCCGGAGGCGGAGGACCGGACTTCCACCCGCCGGTTCCCCGCCTCGAATTCCAGCAGGGCGTCCGGGAGGGCGACGTAGCGCTCGTCGCTGACGTATCCGACCAGCATGCCCTTCAGCGGACCTCCGCGGCCAAAAGTGGATCTTCGACGCCTGCTTCGCGGAACCCCCGCTGCCTCAGCTCGCAGCTGCGGCACTTTCCGCAGGGGATCTCGCTGCCCACGTAACAGGACCAGGTCAGGTGCAGGGGGGCGGCGAGCTCGAGCCCCCGCCTGACGATTCCCGGCTTGTCCAGCGAGAGCAGGGGGGTCTCGATGGAGATGGCGGTATCGGGCCGCGTGCCGGTTTCCACGGCCCGGGCGAACGCCTCGAAGAAGACGGCGCGGCAGTCGGGATAGGGACAGTCGCGCTCGTGAGCCCCCAGGTATACCGACCGCGCCCCGGAAGCTTCGGCCCAGGCGACGGCGATGGCGAGCAGGTTGGCGTTGCGAAACGGCACGTAGGTCGAAGGGACAGGCTCTTTCTTCCGGTCGTCTGCCGGCGATCCCGGGGCGGTGAGAGAAGAGCTGCCGACAGCAGCGAGGTGTCCGGCGTCGGCGACAAGCCGGCGGGACACGCCGAAATGGTCGCCGATCTCCTCGAAGGCGGCGAGCTCGCGCCCGGCGGTGCGCTGTCCGTAGCGGACGTGCAGAAAACCGAGGGCGCTGCAGTCGCCGAAAGCGAGGGCGGCCTCGGCGGCTGCCACGCAGCTGTCGAGGCCACCGCTGACCAGGACGACCGCCTGTACTGGTGAATCCATCCTATTCAATATATGGTGGGTGCCGGCGACGGCGTCGAGGTCTTGTGAGACCCATTCGTACAGGGCGTTCTGGACGCTACCCCGGTTCGGCTCCCCTGCTTGCCCCGCAGCCTTCGATTTCTCCGGGGGATGCAGTAAAACCCCGCGTTTGACATGGGCAACCTCGGCCGTAGATTCAGCGGCAATCCGGAACGCCTGCTTCTATCCTGCTTCTATATGGAATTCTCCAGGTTCGACAGGGTGCCCAATCGTTACGAGGGGGCGATCATTCAGCGCATCAAGGACTTTCGCCAGGAAGTCGGCAAGCGGTCGCTGCGCTCCACACGTCTCCCGGTCGGGGACCTGGAATTCCTGATTCCCCGGCATTTCGGCTTCTGTTACGGCGTCGAGCGCGCCATCCACATGGCCTTCTCGGCTCTCGAGGAAAATCCCGGCCGCCCGATCCACCTCGTCAGCGAGATCATACACAACCCCCTGGTCAACAACGACCTGAAGGAACGTGGCATCGGCTTCCTTTTCGACTCCAACGGGGAGCGCCGCATCCCGCCCGAGGAGATCGGGGCCGACGACCTCGTCATGATCCCTGCCTTCGGCACCACCCTGGAGGTCGAGGAGTCGCTCAAGCAGGCAGGTCTCGACACCGATTCCGAAGAGTACCGCGAGCGTTACGACACCACCTGCCCGTTCGTATCCCGGGTCTGGGAGAGGGGGCAGGAGCTGGGGCAGGAGGGTTACACGATCGTCATTCACGGGAAGTTCAGGCACGAGGAGACGCAGGCGACCCACTCGCACACGAAGCGGCATACGAAGACGCTCGTCGTGCTCGACAGGCGGGAGGCAACGCGGGTCGCCGCCTTCATCGACGGAGCCGTTTCCGAGGAGGAGTTCTCCGCCGAGTTTTCCGGGAAGTGGTCGCAGGGATTCGATCCCCGAACCGATCTGACCCGCATCGCCGTGGTCAACCAGACGACGATGCTCGCCGAGGAGACCAAAAAGGTCGTCGGCATCATTCGCGATGCGATGCTTCGCAAATACGGCGCCGACAACTTCGATCACCACTTCGCCGACACCAACGATACCCTCTGCTACGCGACGAACCGGAATCAGAACGCGACCAGGGGGTTGCTCGATGCCCGGCCGGACGTCGCCGTCATCGTCGGCGGCTACAACAGCTCCAACACCTCCCACCTGGTCGAGATCTGCTCCCGGATCATGCCGAGCTACCTGATCGGCGGCAGGGAGGAGCTGCTTTCGCGGGAGCGCATCCGCCACTTCGACACCCGCACGAAGCAACTGACGATCTCCGACAACTGGCTCCCGGACAAGGTTCCGGCCACCATCGCCGTCACCTCGGGAGCCTCCTGTCCCGACGTTCTGATGAACGGGGTGCTGGAGCGGCTGGCCGGGTTCTACGGGTACGGACAGCCGGAGATCGAGGAAGGTCTGGAGCGGCTCAGCCTGTACGAGCCGGCCGCGTGAGCAATCAGGCGGCGGCCACCGGGTTGCGCAGCCGGCCGATCTTCTCCACCTCGATCACTACCTCGTCACCTGCCCGCAGCCACACCGGCGGCTTGCGCGCGAACCCCACTCCCTGCGGCGTCCCGGTGAGGATCACCGTTCCCGGCAACAGGGTCGTATCCTGACTGAGGAAAGCGATCAGCTCGCGAACGGAGAAGATCATGTCTCCGGTGGTGTGGTCCTGCATGGCCTCGCCGTTCAACAGCGTCCGGATTCCAAGCGTCTGGGGGTCCGGGATATCGTCGGCGGTGACCAGCACAGGCCCCAGCGGGCAAAAGGGGGCGAA
>JAPOZF010000023.1:0-8118 GCA_026706165.1 Gemmatimonadota bacterium | reverse complement strand
GGCAGAAGGTGTCGAACCCCTTGCCCCGGATCCACTGGCCGCCTCCTCCCTGGAGCTGCCAGGTGCGCGCCGAGACATCGTGGCCGCAGGTGTAGCCGAGCACGTAATCGAGGGCGTTCGACTCGGAGGCGTCGCGGCAGGGCCTGCCGATGACCACGGCGAGCTCGCATTCGTAGTCGGTCTCCTCCCCGTGCTGGCAGGAGGGCAGGCGGATCGGATCCCCGGGATTAAGGAGGGCGCTGGTCGGTTTCATGAAAACGACCGGGCGTTCGGGGATGTCGACCCCCGACTCTTCGGCGTGCTCCCGGTAGTTCAGGCCGATGCAGAAGATGTTCACCGGGTCGAGCGGGGCCAGAAGCTTTGAGATGTTCCTCGTCTCACCTGCCGGGGTCAGCCCCTCGAACAGGTCCCCGGACAGCAGGGCGGCCTGGCTGTCGTCCCCCTCTTCCCCGAAGCAGGTCCGACCTTCCTCGTCGATGAACCGGATGATGCGCATTCTGTTTTCCTCCGCTGTAGTCGTTGCAGGCTCCAAACAATGGAAGCGGTCCCTGCTACCGTCAAGAACGGGGAAGCCCGGTGGCGCGCCCTGACCGGCCCCGCGTTCTGGTGGTCGGGGCCGGGATCGTCGGCAGCTGCGCCGGCTATTTCCTCGCCTGCCGGCAGGCGAGGGTGCAGCTGATCGACCGCGATCCCGATCCGTCCGCGACGACGCGCGCCTCCCTCGGAGTCCTGACTCATTTCCGCGGAGGCGATGATCCCTACTCCACCTTCTACCGCGACGCTCACGCCCTGCACGGCGACCTGGCCCGGGAGCTTCGGGAGGAGACCGGCCTCGACGTCGGCTTGAGAACCCCGGGCGGCATCGACCTGGCCTTCGGCGAAGCGGAAGCCGAAGAGGTGTTGGCCCGGCTGCGGGACCGCGGCGGCCGCTGCCGCTGGGAGTGGCTCGAACACGAGAGGGTGCGCCGTCTCGAACCGAAGGTATCCTCGCAGGTAAGCGGGGGTGTCTATTTCCCCGACGACCATCGCGTCGATCCCCCGGCCCTGGGGCAGGCCCTGCGCACTGCTGCGGCGCAGCGCGGCGCCGAGATCCGCCTCGGCTGCGAGCTGCTGCGGATCGAACCCGGCAGCGACGGCGTCAGCGCCCATGTCGGGGAGGGGAACCAGAGCCGGGAGGAGCGCTTCGATCACGCCGTCCTCGCCGCCGGTTCGTGGACCGGGGAGCTGGTCGCCGAAGCGGCGGGGGGGCCGCGCATCAGGCCGGTGCGCGGGCAGCACTGCCGCTACCGCGGGGGCGCAGGGGTCGGCCACCTGCTGCGCTGGGGTTCCCACCACCTGATCCCGGCGGGGGATTCGATCCTCGTCGGGGCGACCGTGGAGGAGGCCGGCTTCGACACGCGGACCACGGAGGCTGCTGCGGCGGAGTTCACCGCGGTGTTTCGCCGCGTCCTCGACATCGAACCGGTCGTCCTGTCGCAGCGCGCCGGGCTGCGGCCCAAACCCCGCAAGGGACGGCCGGTGATCGGCCCCGTCGACCCGTCCGCGCGGCTGTTCGTCGCCAGCGGCCACTACAGGAACGGGGTGCTTCTCGGTCCCCTGACAGGCAAGGTCCTCGCCGACTGGATCGTCGGCGGCCGGCCTTCGCGCGACATGTCCTTCTTCGCGGTCCGCAGATAGCCTTTCCCGGGCCGCTCTCCTGTCATGCCGCTCCGCTGCCGGTGAATTGACAGCGCCGTGGCTCCCGGATACCGTAGAGCCTGCCAACCACACCCGGAGGAAACAGCTGAGAGATGACAGTATTGACGAATTCCGCGAGCCCCGGACTGGAGACCGGGGAGCTTTGCGACGCCCTCGACACGGTGATCTCGATCCCCGTGGTGCCGTTCAGGAACGGTGAGGTCGACTTCGAAGGGCACGCGACGAACGTCGATTACCTGATGAACACCAACAACCTCGAGGGAGACCGGCGGCGCGCCATCGCCGTCGCCGGGACCAGCCTCGTGCACCACATCTCCTGTGAAAACCAGGTCCGCCTGATGGATATAGCCGGCGAGCGCATGGCGGGTAGGGGGGTGCTGATGGCCGGAATAGCGCCGAACCCGCTTCCCGACGCCGTCCGGCTGATCGAAACCATGTCCGGACTCGAACATCCCCCCGATGTCTACCTCGTGATGCCGCTGACCGGCATCATCCAGCCTGCGGGGCTTTACGGGACCTACATGGAATTCGCCGAGCAGGCCGGCGAGTGCGGGGCGCGGCTGCTCTACTACCTGCGGTCCCCTGGTCAGATCCCGTACGTCGCCAGGCTCGTCAACGACTCCCCCCATTTCATCGGGGTCAAGGTCGGAACCCGGGACGAGGATGTCGCGCCGCTGGTCGAGCAGATCGACCGCCGCCGCGGCATGGTCATCTGGGGAATCGGCGACCGCTCGACCCGCGCCGCCGAGCTCGGCGCCACCGGGCACACCTCGGGCATCAACATCGCCTTCTCCATGGCTTCCGACGAGATCAACAACGCCCAGCGCCGCGGCGACTACGAGGTCTCGCGGCAGGTCGAGGGAGAGCTCGCCGCGCTGGAGGAGATCCGCTTCCGCGACGGGCGCATGTACAACTACTCCGCGGTCGTCGAGGCGATGCATGCCGGCGGCTGGCGGGACGTGGTGGGCGGCGAAGGGGGGCCGTTCAACCCCCGGGTTCCCGCCGAAGTGGCCGCGGAAGTGAGGGCGGCCATCGACGGAATCCTGCACTACCACTGAGGGATGGGGGTGCGTCCTGTACGGATTCATCCAGCCGCCTGCCGGGAGACGGCGGCCGGGAGGATCGGGCCGCTTCACCGGCGGGAAGTGGACGGGGAGCGTGGAGAAAGGGGCCGGTCAGGCCGTCGAACACCGGTTCCGGTCCCGTCAGGTGGATCCGCCGAGGCGTTCGAGGTACTCCGCCCATTCGACCGGGACGAGATCGCGCTTGGCGGCATTGCATTCCGGGCAGCAGGGCACGACGTTGCTCCTGGTCGAAAAGCCTCCGCGAACCACGGGAACGACGTGATCCATTGTCAGCTCCCTCGGGGGGAAGCGCCGGTTGCAGTAGTGGCAGCGCCCCTCGCCGCGGCGGTTCTTCCACCACTGGCTCCGGCGCAGCTCCCGCGCCTTCCGCTTTTCTCTCTCGATATGCTCTGCGGAGGCGGGAGTGTAGTAGTCGGTCATGATTACCCGGCGGCCCGGTTGACTGACAGCGCGGCCATGGCGCCCGAAACCCTTGCCCGCCCATGCTGATCCCGCTTTTCCCTCTCGCCATCGTCGTCTATCCGGGACAGACGGTGCCCCTGTACATCTTCGAAGAGCGCTACAAGGAGATGATCGCCGACTGCCAGCCGGAAGGAGGCGGAGATTTCGCCCCTTTCGGGATCTCGCTCTTCGACGATGGCGAGGTCGCCGAGGTCGGCTGCACCGCGGTGGTTTCCGAGATAGCGAAGCGCCATGCCGACGGATCGATGCACATCGTCACCGTCGGCGGGCAGCGTTACCGAACCCTCGAGGTGATCGATGACAAGCTGTACCTGCAGGGACGTGTCGAGCTGCTCGAGGATGCTGGCGGAACCGGAGACCCGGCACTGGCGCGGGAAGCCGGCCAAGCCTACCGCGAGCTGCTTTCCCTGGCCGCTCCCGGGGCGGCCGAGGAGGTCGGGGGGGAGGCGACGGCCTTCGAGATCGCCGTCAACTGCGGTCTCGACCTGAAGCAGAAGCAAAGGGTTCTGGAGATGTCGAGCGAGGGCGAACGTCTGCGCTTCCTGTGCGATCATTTCGAGGAGGTGCTGCCGCAGCTGCGCCTGCGCCTGGAGCAGCAGCGCCGGGTTAAATCGAACGGATACGGGCCCCCCCGCAAGTAGCAGTCAGCCGGCGCCATCGACCTGGGCGACGAAGATCTGATCGGCGACCTCGAGACCGATGTGGTGCTCGCGCTCGCCTACGGCGATGAGCATCGATCCGCTGAACGGGGCCTTGTCGCGCACCTCGAGCTCGGTGCCGAGGCGAAGCTCCTGCTCGTCGAGATAGCGCAGCAGCTCGGGGCTGCGGTCGCTGACCTGCGAGATGCAGACTACCTGTCCCGACTCGATTTCCGACAGCCGCTGGTAGCGGTGGACGGCGATGGTTCCCTCCTTGGAGGGGATCGGCTCGCCGTGAGCGCCCACCGTCGGGTACCCCATGGCGCGGTCGATGTGGTCTTCGAAGTCCTCGGAGATGGCGTGTTCCAGCCGCTCAGCCTCGGCGTCGACGCGGTCCCACCCGTACCCGAGTGCCTGCGCAAGGTAGGGCTCTAGGAGCCGGTGGTGGCGGATGATTTCGAGGGCCATCTTTTCTCCCGCCCCGGTCAGCCGCACCCCCTGGTAGGGACGGTGCCGGAGCAGGTTCATCTCCGCAAGCTTCTTGATCATGTTGGTCGCCGAAGCGGCCGATACCCGCATGCGCTCGGCGAGCAGCGAGGTTGTGACCGCCGCGTCCCCTGACTTCTCCGCCTCGGGACTGTTGGAGAGCTTGTAAATCGCCTTCAGGTAATCCTGGACCGACTCGCTGATCGTCCCGGCGGGCGGGAGCTTTTCGCCGCGGATGTCGCTCTTCTGGGTCAATGCCGGACTACCTGTGTTTCAACTGGATCGCGCGCCATCCTGGAGTGATTTCTAGGCGCGACTAAACCTACGGGATGGCAAGGCACTGTCAACCGGGGCACTCGCGGGAAAGACCATGAAACCCCTCGATGTAATCTACCTGCATTCGCACGATACAGGTCGCTGCGTGCAGCCGTACGGACACGCGGTTCCGACCCCGTCCATTCAACAGCTCGCCGAACAGGGCCTGCTGTTCCGGAGCGCCTTCTGCGCGGCGCCGACCTGCTCGCCGAGCCGGGCGGCGCTGCTGACGGGGCAGTGGGCCCACTGCAGCGGCATGCTCGGCCTGGCGCACCGCGGCTTCTCGCTGGCCGATCCCCGCCGGCACCTGGCCCGCGTCCTGGCGGATGCGGGGTATCACACCGCCCTCGCCGGCATCCAGCACGTGGGGACGGACGACGGGGAGCTGGGGTACCTGCAGGTGCTCGATACCGATTCGAAAAGCGCCGCTGACGTCGCCCCTGCCGCCGCCGGGTTCCTGCGCAACCCCCCCCCGGAAACCGTTCTTCCTCGACGTCGGCTTTTTCGAAACCCACCTCCCCTTTCCCGAGCCCGGGGACGACGGCCGCTGCGGCAGGCCCCCCGCGCCCCTGCCCGACGCTCCGGAGGTGCGCGCCGACATGGCCGGTTTCAGGGAGAGCGTCCGTCACCTCGACGACGGCGTCGGGATCGTACTCGATGCCCTGAAGGGGAGCGCCCGCGGCCGGGAAACCCTCGTCGTCTGCACGACCGACCACGGCCTGCCCCTCCCGGGGATGAAGTGCAACCTCACGGACCACGGCATCGGGGTGATGCTCGTCATGCGAGGTCCGGGAGGCTTTCATGGCGGCCGCGCCATCGACGGCATGGTCTCCCAGATCGATCTGTTCCCCACGCTCTGCGAGCTGCTCGAAATCGAGCCTCCCGGGTGGCTGCAGGGCAGGTCGATGATGCCGCTGGTGCGCGGCGAGGCCGAGGAGATCGACGAGGCGGTGTTCGCCGAGGTCACCTATCACGCCGCTTACGAACCGCAGCGCGCCGTGCGCACCCGGCGGTGGAAATACATCCGGCGCTTCGAGGAGCGAGGCGGACCGGTGCTGCCCAACTGCGACGACAGCCACAGCAAGCAGTACCTGCTAGAGCGAGGCTGGCGGGAGCGGGCGCCGGAGCCGGAGCAGCTGTACGACTTGGTGTTCGATCCGAACGAGGGGCGCAACCTCGCCGCCGATCCCGGCAGCGCCGGGGTTCTGGACGGAATGCGCCGGCGCCTGGACCGGTGGATGCGGGAGACCGGGGATCCCCTGCTGTCCGGGCCGGTGCCGGCCCCTGCCGGCGCCAGAGTCAACGATGGAGACGGGCTGTCGCCGCGCGAGACACCGCGGCTGATCGAATAGCGCGCCCGGACCTGCCGCCAAGAGGCCTGCCTGCTTCGAAAAGACCTCCGGGGCCGCTGACGGCCGGTACGGATCCGGGCCGCCCGCCGCCGGTTCCGCAGAGCTTGAAACCCTCCCGGCGGCAAAGTACCGTTCCTGCCATGACCGGAACGCGGCCTACTGCGGACGAGCGGGATTTCTTCGATTCCAAGGGGTACCTGCTGCTAGATTCCCTGCTGCCCTCCGCCCTGGTCGGGCGGCTGCTGGACCGCCTGGATGCGGCGCTGGAACGGCGCGCCGCGCTCGAACGGAGCGGCGTCTCCTCGAACAGCCCGGGAAAGCGGCTGGCCGTCGAGGGGGAGGACCGCCGCATCTTCCACATCCTCGACGACGACCCGGAGTTCCTCGAGCTCGTCGACTACCCGGCCGTCATGCCGTACGTGCGGGAGCTTCTTCACGAGAAGGCCCACTTCCACGCCTCCGACGCCATCTGGGAACAGGGAGCCGGCGGGCGCGGGCCGGGGTGGCACATCGACGGCGCCGACCGCGGCTACCGCAGACTGCGCCCGCGCATTCCCCTGCTTCAACTGAAGATCGGCTACTTCCTGTCCGACATGACCCTGCCGGACCAGGGGAACCTGATGATCGTGCCCGGGTCGCATCGCGACGACAGCGAGCCGGACCCGGAGCAGTTGTCGGGATTCGACACGCTTCCCGGGGCGATGCAGGTCTGCGGTCCTCCGGGGACCGCGGTCCTGTTTCACAACGCCCTGTGGCACTCCCAGGGTCCCAAGCGCCGCCCCGGCGGCCGGCGCATCATGCTCTACTACGCCTACGAGGTCCCCTGGGTCATCGGCAACCCCGAGCACTGGAGCTACCCGCCCGGGTTCTACGACGCCCTCTCCCCGAAGCGCCGCAAGCTGTTCCACGGATTCCTCTTCGATCCCAGGGAATACCGCTTCGCCTGAGATCGAACGGGTCCTCTTCCCAGTGCGGTTCCTCAGGCCCCGGGCGTTGCACAAGCCGCGATGCGGCAGGCGGGCAAGCCTGGCCTGTCTCCAGCCTGGGATATCCCTTGCGGGCAAGCGTGGCTGCGGCGCGAGGAGTCGAACCTCGATTTCCGGGTCCAAAGCCCGGCGTCCTGCCAGTTAGACGACGCCGCATAAAAAAACCCCGGTCGGATCGTCCGCCGGGGTCAGGTGCCAGTTCCGTTCTCTTGTTCAGTCAGCAGAGCGAACGCGGACAGACCCATCCCGGCGGGCTCACGACCCGCTGTCCCTGCTGCCGCTGAACGGAATGGGCGTCGCGCGTTCTCATGGTTCCAAAATGTATGGCCATCGGACGCATCGTCAACGGCCGCGGCCGTATCCCCGCTCCAGCCGGGCGCGCATGCGCTGGAAGCGCCCGGCCTCGAGGCGCCCCCCCGGGTCGCCGGCCCTGGTGATCCGCTTCTCGATGTCGCGGATGCGCTCCGCGGTCGCCGGGTGGGTGGACATCAGCTTCTCGAAGCCCCCCGGACGCCGGCCCGACTCCGCTTCGAGCAGTTTGGTGAAGAATGTGACAAGGCCGCGGGGATCGTACCCGGCGGCGATCGTGTAGGAGACGCCGTAGCGGTCCGCCTCCCGCTCGTCATCCCTGCTGAATGCGGCCATCCCGCCGGCTTCGGCGAGGTCTGCCGCCGCCTCGGCGAGAAGCGCTGGTTCTTCCCCCAGGGCAATCGCCGCCAGCAGGTCCAGGCCGAACCGGGTCGCGAGCTGGTTGGCGGAGTGCCTCCCGACCACGTGGCCGATCTCGTGCGCGAGCACCCCGGCTATCTCCGCCTCGTTTTCCGCGAACAGCAGCAGGCCGGAGTAGAGGTAGATGAACCCTCCGGGAAGGGCGAAGGCGTTTACCTGGCGCGGATCGTCGAGGACGCGGATGCGGTAGCGGATCCCGGGCCGGTCGCGGTGGCTGGCGAGGACGAGGGGCCGGCCGATCTCAGCGGCGTAGCGCTGGATTTCCGAGTCCGGCAGAACCGGCTGCTCCGCTTCGATCTCCCGGGAGAGCCTGCGTCCGAGCTCGATCTCGGTCTCCGGCGGGACCAGGCTGCTTCCCAGCTGCTGC
>JAPOZF010000245.1 GCA_026706165.1 Gemmatimonadota bacterium | reverse complement strand
CCCGGGACGGGGAATGGTGGGGCGGCTTCTACGGGTGGACCGGCAGATTCGGACACCAGATGATGTCCTGCGCCGTGACCATCGCCGCCGAAGCCGCTCTCCTGGTGACCGGGGACGAGGGGTATCTCGAGCTGCCGCGCATGCATCTCGACACCCTGATCGCCCATGCCAGGGAGGAGGACGGCCGCCTGCTGGTGCCGCACAAGCACACCTCCGACGGCTGGTGCGAGTTCGGTCCGGCCGCCCCCCACATGCCGGTGCACCTGTGGGCCGCCTCGATGGCCGGGGAGGACCGGGACCGCCTCGAGGTCCTGCGCCGCGGCCGGGAGGAGGAGTGGGCCGGGGTTACGCAACGGCCCGTGCGCGCCGCCGACGACCGCGCCTGGACGCGCTTCCTCGCCGGCGAGGTTCCCGACTATCCCGAGCGCATTCTGCAGGCCAACTACCGCGAGGTCTGCAACCGGCTCGCCAGGGTGCTGGCCGACGAGCAGGACCTGACCACCCTCGACGTGCACTGGTGGCAGCAGGTCAACCCGGTGGTGACCGAGGCCCTCGTGCAGCTGACCACCGGCGGCCCGCAGCCGATCTACTGGGGCGGGCTTGCCCAGGGGCGGGTGCGCTACTACGACCCGGAACGGCGGCGCCCCGGCCTGCCCCCCGACGTCGCCGCCCTGGTGACGCGGCTGGAGGCCGGCGGCATTGGCCTGACCCTGATCAACCTCAGCCCGGTCGAGGCGCGCGACCTGCTGGTGGCCGCCGGCTCCTTCGGTGAGCACGGCTTCGGCAAGGTGGTCTCCGCGGACGGGGAGGAGATCGCCGTCGACGGCGGCTGTTTCCAGGTGGACCTGCGGCCCGGCGCCCAGGTCGATCTCGACATTGCCATGCAGCGCTACGCCGCGGCCCCGAGCTTCCGCTTCCCCTGGCACCGGGACGGGATCCCCTACCGCTAGTTCAAGGGAGGCCGATTCCCGGCGGATTCGGCCCTGCAGGCAGAGTCCCCTCAGTCCCTTGCGGGCAGAGTCAGGCCTTCAGGATGGTTCCGGTGAAGTAGTCGACGACGAGCCACACTCCCATGCTCGTGACCTCGCCGGTGAGGATCCCGAGGAAGAACGGCAGGCTGCGGCGGTAGCCGCTCCCCCCTCCGAAGCGCAGCACGCACACCTTTACCGCCCAGGCGAGAAACACCGAGAACCAGATCCAGTCGGTCATGCTGTTGGCGCCTATGGGGAACCCGATGGGATGCACAGGCCACCAGGAGAGGCGGGCGCGGGCGAGCATCATCAGCGCCATGGCCACCCCCCCGCCGGCGAAGAACCCAACCCCCGGCCAGTACACCCCCCGGGGCCCGAGGTTGCGCACCGCATTCTCGTAGGCGACGGCCGGCCCCCTGTGGAAAAACCAGCTGTTCATGTTCACCCCGCCGTAGTTGTAGGTGAGGTGGAAGATCATCCACAGCGAGCCGAGGGCTCCGATAAGCAGTGCCAGGACGATCCCCCAGAACACCAGGCGCCGGCTGCGAGGGTCCATCTCCTCGATCATCTTGAGGGCGTTGGCGCAGGTGCCCATGACGAAAACCCTGACGTCGGCCGCCCACAGGTAGGAGAGGGACAGGTTCAACACCCCGGTGGTTCCGACCAAGCTGGAGCCGATCCCCTGGATCACCAGGTCGGGGGCGCATATCGGCGCCCGCAGCTGGACCACCCCGGCCTCGACCACGATGCGGGTAATGCCGATGAAGATCAGCAGCGCGGCGACGACGAAGAGCAGGGAGATCCACGCCGGCGTGCCCATGATCCAGAGCCAGACAACCATCACCAGAACCCCGCCCGCGGCCCCGGCCACGGCGCCGCGGTAGGACATGATCTCGTCGCTGTCGTCGACGTGCGGCGCCAGGCCTGCCGCCTTGAGCACCACCGCCTTGAGATGCTCGCGGCCCACCCACAGCCCGACCAGGACCATGGCGATCAGCGCCCCGGTCCCCTGGTACCCCAGCAGGGGAAAGCCGCCGACCCCGAAGACGATCGTCTGGGGCGAGGTGATTCCGGCGATCTGGAAAATGGCCTTCTCGCACTTGGCCACCAGGTGGAAGACGCAGATTCCCAGAGCGAGGTGGGTGTGGATCAGGTAGGAAAACCCCAGGACGACGAAGTTGACCTTCATGTTGATGCCCTGCACCCCCAAAAGGGAGGCGGTCCAGGTCAGGGTCGGCCTGGGAACGTTGATTCCGTACGACGGCAGGGCGGCGAGAAGGCCGACGAACATCGGAATCGACCATCCTATCCACATGGAGGGGCTCTTGAAGAAGCGGTTGACCAGGCGGTCCTGCCGCTCTCCCCGGATCATCGCCAGCCCCACCTGCACCACCGGATAGGCGAGCCGTTCCCGCTCCATCCACTGGCGCCGCAGGATCACGACGACCGAAACCATCGCCACGTACAGGGCCAGCAGGAAGACCGCCCACCAGAGCATCGGCTCGACCCAGGCGCCGTACGGGATCTCCCCTTCCCCCACCCCCTCGTAGAACAGGACGTTGCCGGCGCCGTCGTCGACGACGATGCGCCTGTCGATCAGGGGGAACAGCCGCTCGGCCCACTGGTTCTCCGGCGAGGCGTAGTAGAAGATGGCGTTGATCATCCCCGGCAGCTGCTCGCTCATCCCCATGGTGCAGAGGGCGGAGACGATAAGCATCATCGCGTACACGAGGATCAGCTCCGAGCGATTGAGGGCGAGGCTGCGGCCCCGCGCCACCGCCGGAACGTTGGTCAGGGAGGCCAGCGCAAGCAGGCTGTTGAAGAGGAAGCCGGGTGAGTAGGGATCGATCTCCTCCAACGGCCGATAAGCCCAGACCCAGCCCGCCGAGGTGACCGCGGCAAGAGCCAGGGCATGGGCCATGCCGCGGCCGGCAAGCTTGAAAAGGAGGTTCAGCCCCCCGACCAGGAGGAAGAAGAGAAGGATGGCGCCCCGGGTGTCGAAGTCGGCCGACACGTAGTCCGTCAGCACCATGTTGGCGTACGGGGCGCCGGTGGCGAGGAAGAAGCTGAGCAGACCGCCGACCAGGAATCCCCGCCAGGTCAGGTCTCCCGACCGAAGCCGGAGGGAGGCGCGGTCGCGACTGGCCAGGTGCTCCCGGTACCCGGCAGGCATTCCGCGGCCTGTTGTTTCAGTCTCGCTCACTTCGCAGCCGCCCTCGATCCGGGACCGCCTGGCTCGTCCCGGATGCAGGCGGTTACCGCCAGCCCCGGGAGCTCACGCGCCCCGACAATCCGGCGGGGGGCAACCTCACGCCGGGGACGCCCCCTTCTCCCCGACAGCCGCGGCAACCCGTTGCAGTCCCATCCCCCTATCTGCCGCGGGCGTACCCCCCGCCGGTCAGGAAGGCATGGCTCTTCGCCACCGCCTCGGTCATGTCGGTGGCGCAGCGGTCGAGCTCGACGATCCACCACTCGACGCTGCCGCCGGCCGCGGCGATGCGGTCGACGTCGGTGATTCCCTCCCCCAGCGGCAGCATGTCGTCCTCGCGGGTGCACGGGCCGTCCTTCAGGTGCACGAGAGGGGCGCGGGACCCGAGCTCGGCGATGACCCGGGCAGGGTCGAGGCCGGCTGTCTGCACCCAGTAGGCGTCGATCTGGAAGATGACCTTGGGGCTGAGCTTTCGGAGCAGGTGCCTGTACGCGGGCTCTCCCTCGACCTCGAGGAACTCCCACCAGTGGTTGTGGATGCCGAAGGTGTAACCGCGCTCAGCGCAGTTGGCGGCCGCCTCGTTGAATAGGTCGCACGACTCCGCTATGCGGTCGAGGGAGGAGAACTGATCCGGCCCGCGGCCGGAGATCACGCGCTCGATGCCGAGGGCTTCGGCGGTCTCCAGCGACTCGGACAGGTCGTCACCTGCCGGAAGCGGGAGGTGGGCGCTGCAGACCTCGAGCCCGAGGTCGTCGAACAGCCGCTTGGCGCCTTCCGGGGTGGTGCCTGGAAAGCCGGCCGGCTCGACGCCGAGGTAACCGATCCCGGCGACCGAGCGGACCGCGGCTTCGAAATCCCTCGCCGCGGCCTCGCGCAGGGTGTACAGCTGCAGGGCGATCGGTGCCGGCATGGGTCCTCTTTCTATTCGGGTCCCGGGGGACTGCGTAACGGCCGCGGTTGATCCTGACGACAGGGTCTCGGGAAAACGCGAAATCGTCCCGAACGGTCTCCCCCCCTGCCCTCGCGACGCACAACCCGCGCGCAAGGATATACGAAAAACCGGGCGAAGCGGCCCGAACTTTCCGATGTCCTATCAGCGACCCGTGCCCGGTTCCGGTCCCGAACCAGGAATGCGCGGCACACCCTGCCCAGGTTTTTTGACACTGTTCCACTACCCCCCGTAGCGTGGATTCATTCCACTTCACCTGCGAGCATGCAATGATTACCTGCGAGCATGCAATGATTCCAGCATTCCTGATCCCCCTTTTCACCTTCGCCGCCCTGCCCGCCGCGGCTTCCGCTTCCGTGCCAACCGCCGAGGCGGTCCGGACCGACAGCCCCATCCGCTGCGACGGCTTCCTCGACGAACCGTCGTGGCTGACCGCCCCGGTCATCGATTCCTTCACGCAGCGCTTCCCGGACGAGGGCCTCCCGGCGACCCAGCGCACCGAGGTCCGCTTCCTCTACGACGACGAAGCCCTGTACATGGGAGCGGTCTGCTTCGACGAGCAGCCGGACGAGATCGTCACCCGCCTCGGCAGGCGCGATCAGTGGATCATCAAGGAGACGGACTGGATTCACCTCACCCTCGACTCCAACCACGACCGCCAGACCGCCTACTCCTTCTTCATCACCGCGGGCGGTACCGTGATCGACGGGGTGTATTTCAACGACGATCGGGAAACCTACACCTGGGACGGGGTGTTCGAATCGCACACGCGGGTCGGCGAACAGGGCTGGACCGCGGAGGTGCGCATCCCGTTCCACAACTTCCGCTTCACCGGGGCCGACTCGACCTGGGGCCTGCAGATCGACCGCTACACGTCGCGCCTGAAGGAGAACTCTTTCTGGGTCCCCCTCCGCGTGCAGGACGAGGGGTTCGTGTCCCGCTTCGGGGACCTGCGCGGCATCCGGGACGTCTCCCCGGAAACCGCCCTCGAGGTGCGGCCCCACCTCGTCGGGCGGTCGATCTTCTCGCCGCCGACATCCGTCGACCCGGACGGGCGCGGATATCTCGGCAACCTCGGGGCCGACGTCCGCTACGGACTGACCTCGAACATCAGCCTCCACGGCACCGCGAACCCCGACTTCGGCCAGGTGGAGGCGGACCCCGCGGTGCTCAACCTCGGCGTCTTCGAGACCTTCTACGAGGAGCGGCGCCCCTTCTTCAGCAAGGACGCACAGGTGTTCGACACGCCGTTCGACCTCTTCTACTCGCGCCGCATCGGCCGGCCACCCTCCCGGTTCCCGATCCCGGACGGCGCCGAGGAGATCGACCGGCCCGACTTCACGACCATCCTCGAGGCGTCCAAGGTCACCGGCCGCACTTCCGGGGGCACGACCTTCGGACTGCTGCAGGCCCTGACCTCCGGGGAAGAGGCGCGCGTGCGGGACCCGGGAGAATCCGGATCCCGCCGCCACCTGGTCGAGCCGCGAACCCATTACGGGGTGGCGCGCCTGAAGCGGGACCTGCTCGCCGGGAACTCCCACGTCGGCGGCATCGTCACCGCGGTCAACCGCTCCCGCGGCGGCAATGCCTACGCCGGCGGGGCCGACTGGAATCTCAACTGGAGCGACAACAGGTGGCAGCTGCGCGGCCAGCTCGCCTCGAGCCGCACCCGCGACGATGGCCAGGGAGCCGCCTTCCAGGGGAACTTCGGTAAGCGCGGCGGCGCACTGGAAGGGGGCCTGAGCTATACGACCTTCTCCCCCCGCTTCTCGGCCAACGACCTCGGCTTCATACGCCGCTCGGATTACCACCGGCTCGGCTCCTGGGTCGAGTTCCAGGGATACCGGCCGAAAGGCATTCTGCGGCGCAGGTTTCTCGGGTTCAACGGGGGGTATCGCTGGAACTACGACGGCCTGGAGCTGGAAAAGGAGGTCGACGTTTACACCTTCCTCGAGACCACTTTCTACTGGTGGCTCGGCTGCGGCTATACGCACGGTTTCCCGGTGTTCGACGATCTCGGGACCCGCGGCGGACCGCCGATCCGGCGGCCGCGGGACAACAGCTTCTGGATCGACGTCGAAACCGACGACCAGCGCACCCTGATCGCCGAGGCGGACTTCTCCTGGGCCGGAAACAGCGCCGGCAGCCGCTGGCGCAGTCTCGAGGTGGACCTCCGCTGGCGTGCCGGCGACCGCCTCAGCGTTCGCATGGGGCCGGAGTTCCGCTGGAACGAGGACAACGGCCAGTGGCTGGCCAACCTCGACGAAGACGGGGACGGTGCCCCGGACCGGTTCATCTACGGCGAGCTCGAAAGCAGGGTGCTCGAGTGGACCACCCGCTTCGACCTGCTGTTCTCGCCCGACGCCAGCCTGCAGCTGTACATGCAGCCGTTCGCCGCCGCCGGGGACTACGGCGCCATCAAGGAGCTGACCGCCCCGAAATCCTACCGCTTCTCCCCGTACGGGGAGTATGGGTCAAACCCCGACTTCAGGAGGCGCTCGCTGCGCAGCAACCTCGTATTCCGCTGGGAGTACGCCCCCGGGAGCACCCTGTTCCTCGTCTGGGCGCAGTCGCGCAGCGCTTTGGACGACGACCCCGGCCTCGGCGCCGGCGACCTGGCCTCCAGTTTCACCGACGACGGGGACAACATCTGGCTCGCCAAGGTCAACTACTGGCTGCGCCTGTGAAGGGGATGGACAGCGCCGCTTGAGAGATTGCCGGCCGCTCCCGGATCTCTCAGCCTGAGGGGAGAAGGACTACTTCGGGATCGATGGGTGCGAACCGGTTTTCTGAGTTGGGTCAGCCGCTCTCAGTCCCCCGTTACCAGGACGACAATCGTTTCGCCCGCCAACTCTTCACGCCGGTCGTATATATGCAGCCTTCCCTCATCGACCCAGTACCGGACGTCGTCGTCGATCATACTTAATGATTCATAGTAAGGGGTTCTCGTGTTGCGATAGAACTTTACGAAGTAGACATTGATCACAGTTTCGAGACCTATGCGTTCGTCTCGAATTATGTATCTCTCGAGTTCATCATTGTAGAAACTGGATCCCAGAGTGATTTCGATGAGGGTGTACTCGGGGAAACCGGGTTCACCTTTCTCTCCTTGAACTCCCCGGGCTCCCCGGGGCCCCTCCGGACCCATAGGACCCTCGCAGGCGCCGAGGGCGAAAGTCAACATTGTCAGGGCAATAAATGGCAGGATGTACTTCGGCAGCATCGCATCTCCTCCGTGCGTTTGAGAATGGACGTACTTCGACTTTGCCGGCACCGCATTGGTGCCGGGTAGTTCTCAAACGCTCACGCAGTTTCAGATGCGGGAATGTTCCTGCCTATTCACCGGGAGGCCGGGAGCTACCCATCCTCCGGATACAGCGGCTGTTGTATTCAGCAGGCCACCCGACTCATGGGAGGACTGCGCAAGGCGTTTGAGATGAAGGCAGTATAGGAAATCCGCTTGGAAATAGAAAGGCTTGATTTGCTTTTCTTGCTTGCATTTGCCGGCCGGGTTGGAAACCCTGCGAGCATTATTTGGGGGGTGTGGGACGAGAAGAAGGATGTCACTGATTCCGTTCCCGGCCCCGGCTGTCAGGGAACTGAAACAGTTACTTCCAGGTTCGGTCCGGACTTTGGTGAGGCAGGTCTTCCTTCGACACAAGCCGCTCAGGCCGGCGGCTGATCCCTGCGGCTCTGCCGCTTCTCCCGCATCTCGCGGCCCAGCCGCTCGAGGTTTGCTGCCGAGCTGGGCCGCGGCGTGTCCTCTTCCGGCGCCACCGCCGGTCCGGCTTCCTCCACCTCCTCGCGCTGGTGAAACCCGAAGCGGGCGGGGATGTCGCGGCGCTGTACGCGCCCGAGGATGGAGGCGAGCTCCTTGAGGCTGGCGGCGTTGTGAGCCGGGGCGAACAGGTCGACGTGCGGCAGGGCGGCGCGCATGCCCCGGGTGTCGGGGCGGTACTCCTCGGAGCCGAGCAGCGGGTTGAGCCAGATCACCGCCAGCGAGCGGCGGTGGATCTCCCGCATGGCGTCGCGCAACAGGTCGATGTCGCCGGTGTCCCAGCCGTCGCTCAGCAGGATGACGGCGGTCTGGTGGTCGAGCAGGGCGTCGCCGAAGCCGTCGAGGAACGTCCGCAGGGAGGCGCCGATGCGTGATCCCCCCGACCACTCCGGAACCTGCCGGGACAGGGCGGCCAGCACCTCGTCGAGATCCTCGTTGGCCAAAGTGTCGGTGACCCGTCTCATGGAGGTGCTGAAGACGAAGGTCTCGACGCGTCGGCAGGCGAGCTGGAAGGCGTAGACGAACTGGATGAGAAAGCTGCTGTAGAGGTCCATCGAGCGGCTGACGTCGCACAGAAGCACCAGCTTCAGGCGCCGGCGGCGCCGCTGCCGGAAGCTGAGATCGACGAGCTCGCCGCCGCGGCGAAGATTGCGCCTGAGGGTGCGCCGCAGGTCGAGGCGGCCGCGGCGGGAGCTGTCGCGGTAGCGGCGGTTGAAGCGCCTCGCGAGGATCCTGGCGATCAGCGCCACCAGGCGGCCGATCTCGTCCAGCTCGTCGGCGCGGAAGCCGGCGAAGTCGCGCCGGGCCATCACCTCGAACGGGCTGTATCCCGGGGCCGGCTCCTCGTCGCCGGTCTTCTTCTCTCCCTTGAGCCAGGCGGTTACCGCTTTCAGCGCCGGCTGCTGCTCCGGGCCGCAGGGATTGCGGATCTCCCTGTTCTCCTCTTCCTCCTCTTCCCGATTCTCTCCCTGCCCGCGCAGAAGCTCGCCGGCGCGGTCCCAGACCTTCCAGTAGGAGTCGAAAACCGAGTCGAAGATCTCCTGCTCCCGGCGGCTCTTGGCGAGACAGGTCCTTAGCGCTTCGTAGAAATGCCGTCCGGTGCCCAGATCGACCCGCTCCAGGGCGAGCAGGGCCTCGGCGGCCTCCGCCGCCCCCGGGCCGGCACCCTCGCGGCGCAGCAGCCGGCAGAAGCCGACGACGTTGGCGCTCAGCTCCCCGCGCAGGGCGAGGTCCTCCGGTCCGGCCGGTCCGCGGCCGTTGGACGGACTATCCGCCACCGGCGGTCCTCTCCGCGGGCTGTCCCGCTTCCGGGGCCTGCTCGGTTCCGGGCGGGGCCTTGGCGCGGATGCCGAGCTCCTCGAGGAACTCGGGCAGGGACTTCTGCATCTGGCGCACGTCGGTCCAGTCCTTGAACACCACCCCGAGGGTCTCCTCGACGATCCCGGGATCGAGGTGGTTGCGGTGCAGGGCGACCAGCGCCTTTGCCCAGTCCAGGGTCTCGGCGACGCCGGGGATCTTCTCGAGCTTCTGCCGCCGCACCAGCGCCATGAAGCGGCAGATCTGGTCGGCGAGCTGCGCGTCGAGGCCGTCGACCTTGCCGCGCACGATCGCCAGCTCCTTGTCGAATTCCGGGTAGTCGATCCACAGGTAGAGGCAGCGCCGGCGAATGGCGTCGGAGAGCTCGCGGGTGCGGTTGGAGGTGATGACGACGTGGGGGACGTGGGTCGCGGCGATGGTTCCGACCTCCGGGATCGAGATCTGCCAGTCGGACAGCACCTCGAGCAGGAACGACTCGAACTCCTCGTCGGCGCGGTCGAGCTCGTCTATCAGCAGAACCGGGGGCCGGTGGTGGGTGATCGCCTCGAGCAGCGGCCGCTTTAGCAGGAACGCCTCGCTGAAGATGTGGGACTGGCGCTCGTCGAGGGTGCGCTCTCCCCCCTCTTCGAGGCGGATCTGGAGGAGCTGGCGCTGGTAGTTCCACTCGTACAGGGCGGTGCTGGTGTCGAGGCCCTCGTAGCACTGCAGGCGGATCAGGTCGGTATCGAGAGCGCGCGCCATCACCTTGGCGATCTCGGTCTTGCCGACCCCCGCCGGCCCCTCCACGAGGAGCGGCTTGTTCAGGGTCCGCGCCAGGTGCAGGGACATGGCGATGGCCGGATCGGCGACGTACTGCTGCTCGCGCAGCATCTTCTCGAGGCGTTCGGTTTCGGGGTTCGCCATCGGCTTTCTGGAGGGGTGACTGAACCGGGATGGATGGAGATCGTCGAGGCGGAACCGCCGTGGCCGGGTCTGGCCAGCCATGCCGCGCCTCGGCGGGCCCTTAATATGCCCCCCGCAGGGTGGGGTCGCAACCGGATTGCCGGCCCGGTGGCAGTCCGTATATTCCTGTCCTTTCTCGACTTAGCAGCCCGAATGGTCCTTTCGACAGGCTTGTGGAAGGCCGCGGACCGATGAATCGCCAGCCGGATCAACCACCCCTTCGACGCGGTCCCTCCACGGTTCGCGGCGCGTCGATCTCGCACCTCTGATCATCCCGTTTCTACCGCATGAGCCCAAACACCAACCCCGGCCCTGCGCACGATCTCTTCGGCCGCCCCCTCGAAAGTCTCCGCCTCTCCGTCATCGACCGCTGCGACCTGCGCTGCGCCTACTGCATGCCGGAGGAGGATTACACCTGGCTGCCGAAGGAGGACATCCTCTCCTTCGACGAGATCGAGCGAACCGTCGACGCCTTCGGAGAGCTCGGGGTGCGCAAGGTGCGCCTGACCGGCGGGGAGCCGCTGCTGCGCGGAGGCCTCGTCGACCTCGTCGCGCGCCTGGCACGGCGCCCCGGGGTCGAGGACCTGGCGATGACGACGAACGCGACGCAGCTGGCCAAATGGGCCGAACCCCTGCACGACGCCGGGCTCAGCCGGGTAACGGTGAGTCTCGACACCCTCAATCCCGCCCGCTTCGAAACCCTGACCCGGCGGGTGGTCCTGGACCGCGTTCTCACCGGCATCCGCGAGGCCGCCCGCGTCGCCTTCTCCGACATCAAGATCAACACCGTCATCATGCGGGGGTTCAACGACGACGAGGTCGTCGACCTGATCGAGTTCGGCAGGCAGGTCGGGGCCGAGGTCCGCTTCATCGAGTACATGGACGTCGGCGGGGCGACCCTCTGGTCGATGGAACGGGTCTTCTCGAAAGCGGACATCCTCGCACGGCTGGGGGGGCACTACGGCGCCATCGCGGAGGTTCCGGGCCGGGGGGCGGCCCCGGCGGAGCGCTTTCACCTTCCCGACGGCACCTGTTTCGGCATCATCGCCTCCACCACCGAGCCGTTCTGCGCCACTTGCGACCGCAGCCGCGTCACCGCCGACGGCATGTGGTACCTCTGCCTGTACGCCAACGAGGGGTACAATCTGCGCGAGTGGCTGCGGGACGGGCTCACGCACCGGGATCTGGTCGCGCAGATCCGCCGCGTCTGGGAGGGCCGCAGGGACCGCGGCGCCGAGGAGCGGCTGAACGAGCCGACGCGGGGAGCGCTCTATCACGTCGAGGAATTGAAGGTCGACCCGCATCGCGAGATGCACACCCGGGGTGGATGACGGCGGCGCTCTGTGAGGCGTTGGGAAATACAGTGTGTGACGCGCCTCCCAATACCTTCGCCGCCAGGCGAAGGGCCAGGGATTCCGGATGAGGGCGGCGCTTGGAAAGGCGTTGGGACTTTCAGTGTGTGACGCGCCTCCCAATACCGTTCGCCTGACGGCGAACGGCCACGGATTCGGACTGGGGGGCCCCTCTCCGAGACGTGATTTCCAGTACGGGTACAAGACATGAACATGCCCGCCCTCGAAACGCCGGCGACATGAAAGTCTCTCCCCCGTCGGCGTTCATTGGCCGCTGAACTGACAGAAGATGGAATACCCGGAAGCCAGGAAATTCCTCGACACCCTGCCCGACTGGGAGCGGGGGCGCCCTCCTGCAGGTCCCCTGCACCACTACCTGCCCCGCACCCGGGCGCTGCTGCGCCGGCTGGGGAACCCGCAGAACGACTTCCGCTCGATCATCGTCGGGGGGACCAACGGCAAGGGCACGGTTGCCAGCCTCCTCGAGGCGCTGCTCCGAGGCGGCGGCAGGACCGGGCTCTACACCTCCCCCCACCTGCACACCCAGCGGGAGCGCATCCAGGTCGACGGGAAGCTGCTCGGCGCCGACGAGTGGGCGGACGCGGTGACCTTCCTGTACGACGCGACCCGCGGCTTCGACGCGGAGGGGTTCGGCGGCTTCTCGAAATTCGAGGCGCTTACCGGGCTCGCCGCCCACCTGTTCTCGGCCGCCGGAGTGGAGTACGGGCTTTTCGAGGTCGGCCTCGGGGGGCGCTGCGACGCCACCAACGCCTGGGACCACGAGCTCTCGGTTCTTACCAGCATCTCCGTCGACCACGCCGACGTCCTCGGGGAGGATGTCCTGGAGATCGCCGCGGACAAGCTCTGCATCACCCGGTCCGGACACCCCCTTTTCACCACCGATTCCCACGAGGCCGGGGTTTCCGGGAAAATCCGCCGCCACTGCGAATCCGAGGGAGTGCCTCTCTACACCGCGGCCCCGGAAGGTGCGCTCCCTCCCGGCTCCCCGGGCTGCAGCGCCGAGGCGGCGTACCCGGCCTGCCCGCGGGGGCAGGGCCTGCGGCCCGGAACGTACTCGGCCAACGCGCGCCTGGCCCTGGCCGCCGCGGCCTTCCTGCTGGGGGACCGCCTGGTACCCGCGGAGGCGGAAGCTGCGATCGCCCGGCACGAGTGGCCCGGCCGCTTCGAGGCGGTCGAGCGCGACGGGGAGCCGCTGGTCCTGCTCGACGGCGCTCACAACCGCGCCGCCGCCGCCGGCCTCGCCGCGGACCTTCGCGCCCTGCATCCGAAGTGGAGCTTCGTCGTCGGGGTCGGGGGCGGCCACGACGCCGGCGCCATCCTCGACTGCCTTGCCCCTCTTGCGGGACAGGTGATCGCCACCTCCTCCGGCCACCCCAGGGCCCGGCCGCCCGAGGTCCTGCTGGGCCACCTCCCCGCCGGGATCCCGTCCACCGTCGAGCCTCTTCCCCGTGCCTTCGAGGCCGCCGCTTCCGGCGAGCTTCCGGTCTGCGTCACCGGGTCGCTGGCCCTGGTGGCGCGGGCGCGCGAGCATTTCCGGCTCCCGTGCGAAACCGAGGGGATCACCGAAGAGGTCGCCCTGGAAAGCCTCGAGTGCGTCGAAATCTCCTGCCGGAGGCGCCGGCTCGAGTGCGAGAGGGTTTCGGGCAACGGCAACCTCCTGCGGGTAAACGAGGCGGGGAGGCCGTTCTACTTCCTGCGCAACCGCCACCCGTTCAACGACTATGCCGCCGCCAGGCTGGCCGGGGACAAGGGCTACCAGCACGAGCTCTTCGCCGCCGCAGGACTGCCGGTCCCCTGCTCGATGCAGGTGTTCAACCCGTACGCCGACGACCGCTTTCACCGCTACCAGACCCACGCCAGCGTCGAGGAGATGCTCGACGATATCGAACAACGCATTCCGTATCCGCTGCTCATAAAGAAGCCGCGCGCCTCCGTCTCCCAGGGAGTCTACCTGGAACGCTGCCGGGAGGGGGCTTCGAGGCGCTTGGAGAACCTGTTCACCGGCGGGGGTTTTCTCGAAAACACCCTGCTGGTCCAAGCCTTCGTCGAAGGAGCGGAGTACCGCATCGTCGCCAGCGAAGCGGAGCTGCTGCTCGCCTACGAGAAGACCAGCGACGAGATCGGCGGGGGCGGCCTCAACCCCCTGCACCACGCCAGCGGGCGCGCCGTCAGGGTCGGGGAAGGTCCCCTGCTTGCGGCGATGGCCGAGCTCACCCGGCGCGCCGCGGATGTGATCCGGCTCGGGTTCTACGCCATCGACGTCATCGACGGCTCCGGGGGCCTGAGCATACTCGAAATCAACCCCAACCCGTTCTGCTTCTTCTACAACCGCAGCAACGGACGC
>JAPOZF010000224.1 GCA_026706165.1 Gemmatimonadota bacterium | reverse complement strand
CGCCCGGCTCACAAGGCGCCTGAGCGAGTCGTACCGAGGGTGTACGGCGAGCGAGGGCAACGCCGTGAGCCGGGATGGATTGGCTTCCCGATGTCGAAATATTCCTGCGACGGGACAATAGGGTCCGGAAAACGGATTCACCGGACCCGGAAGGCAGCAGCCCGGGCCGAACACGCCGCGCGAGGTTTTTCCGCGGCCTGGTGAGGTTCGATGGACACATTCCTCTCAGCCCTCCTGGTTTTCGCTCTCGTCGTCGCGGCAATGGCGGTCGGAGTCATTCTCGGAAACCGCACCATCAAGGGTTCGTGCGGCGGCCTGGGCGCCATGCGCGACGAGTTGGGGGAGCCGATGTGCGAGTGCGGGGCCGCGGAAGGGGATGCCTGCGCCGGCGGCCCGGAAGGTTCCGTGTACAGGCCGCGGCTCGAGTCGACAGAGGCGGTCAGCCGGTAGCCGGGGCGAATCGCCGCGCGGGGTCGGGGATCCGTCGATGGAGCCGGGCTTCCCCGCAGGCGCGGGGAGCGGCCTTTTTCCGGCGTTGCCCAACGGCCGCCGAAACTCCACCCCGGTCCACCCGAGATCCTGCTCGACCTGCCGTCGCGCCAGCGTCAACCCGGACAACCGCCTCTTTCGCTGTAGGTCAGAAAGATGACAGACTCCGATCCAACCAGGCCGGATGAAATGAGCCAGGCTCGCAAGGCTCTCGGCTCCTTCGCGCAGGCCGGAGTCTACATCGGCTCGGGCTTTCAGTTTGCCGCCGCGATCGCCGCCGGGCTGTTCGCCGGCTGGTGGCTCGACGGCAAGCTCGGAACCTCGCCCCTGCTGCTGATCGCCGGATGTCTGGCCGGAGCCGCAGCCGGTTTCTGGTATCTCGTCCGCAGTCTCGGCAGCGGCACCGGCGAAAAGTGCGAACCCGGAAAAGGAGGGACCCCGCGCTGATGTGGGAGAGCGTTCTCTCCGGCCTGGCGCTGGCCGCGGTTTACGCCAGCGCTTCGTGGCTGACGTTACAGTGGTCCTGGAAACGCAGCCCGGCCTTCCTCGTGCAGGCGTTTCTCGGCGGCATGGCCGCACGCCTGCTTGCGGTGGGACTGGCCCTCGCCCTGATTTTCAAGTTCACCGCCGTGCAGAAGGCCCCCTTCGCCGCCGCGTTTGCAGCCGCTTTTCTCGCCTTCCAGATCGCGGAGATAGCATTGGTTATCCGCAGACGCGAAAGCGAGCGCACTCGTCCCGGGACGGCCCCGGAGCCTGATCCGCAGGGCGGAAATCGCGGTATTTGACAGAAGCGGGGGCTCCTTTAAGTTTACCCGGCTGAGCATTCCGCAGTGGAAGTTTTCCGGTTCGTTTCCGCAAATAAAACAGTGCCGTTACCGGTAGCCATCGAGTCTGGGTTGAATGGCAAGCGATGCGAGCGCGGCTGACGCCGCGGATGGAAAAATAGATATCATCGGGCACGTCATGGATGCCGGGCATCTGGAGGTGCCCTTCATCAATGCCCACCATATCCTCGACGGCAGAATAGAGCTTCCTCAGTTCGAACCGATTTTCGGCATAGACCTTTCCATCACCCGTCACGTCGTGGTGATGTGGGTGGCCAGCGCCCTGCTGATCGCCCTGCTCGTCAGCTGCTTCCGCAAGCCGGGCCTCGTTCCCGGCGGCCTCGCCAACTTTTTCGAAGCGATCATCCTGTTCATTCGCGACGAAGTCGTGCAACCGGTAATGGGGGATCACGGCAGGCCGTTCCTGCCGTTTTTCCTGACCCTCTTCTTCTTCATCCTGTTTCTCAACCTCCTCGGGCTGATACCCTACAGCGCAACGGCTACAGGCAACGTATCGGTCACCGCGGCGCTGGCGCTGATAACCTTCGCCATCACGCAAGTGGTGGGAATCGCCAACAATGGTCCCCTGGGTTACGCCAAGAGCCTGGTGCCCTCCGGCATGCCGGTCTGGCTGCTGCCGATCATGGTTCCCATCGAAGTTCTCGGCATGCTGGTAAAACCGTTCGCGCTTTGCATCCGCCTGTTCGCCAACATGATCGCCGGGCACGTCGCCATACTGGTGTTCCTGGCGATGATCATAATGTTCAAGAGCTATTTCCTCGCGCCGGTGTCGGTGGTTTTCGCCGCGGCGATCTACCTGTTCGAAATCTTCATTGCCTTCGTTCAGGCATTCATTTTCACCCTGTTGTCGGCGTTGTTCATCAACATGGCCGCCCACCCCGATCACTGACGGAGACAGCGGCCCCAGCCGACATGCCAGAGACGAATCAATCACCTCAGAAGGAGAGCATCTAATGGAGCTTGCACTATTGGGCGCCGGGATCGGAGCCGGACTCGCCGCTATCGGCGCCGGCATCGGCGTCGGCCTTATCGGTAACGGAGCCATGGAGGGCATCGCCCGCCAGCCGGAGGCCGTTGGCGACATCCGCACCAACATGATCATCGCCGCGGCGCTGGTCGAGGGAGTCGCCCTGCTAGGCGAGATTATCTGTTTTCTCATTGTCTTCAAGTAGGGACGCCTGTGCTCGCAGGAGTCCGTGGCGAGAGAATCGAGCCGGACCAGGGCGGCAACCAGTCTGTCGCCGGTTTGCACGGCCATGTCCAGCGCCCGGTGCTCATCACGGATTCGAGCGACGCAGCGGTGCTTACCGGACAGGACACCAAACTTTAAGAGCGGATCATGTTGCTGGAGCCTCACGCAGGCCTGATTGCCTGGACGATTATCACCTTCGTGGTGGTGCTGGTTGTTCTCAAGCGATTCGTGTGGACGCCTCTGCTCGAAGCCCTGGACGAGCGCCAACGGCGAATTCGCGAAGCTTTGGAGGGAGCGGAACGGGCGCGCGACGAAGCCCGGGCCACCCTGGCGGAAAACCAGAAGGTGCTCGCCGGTGCAGAGGCCGAAGCCCGCGACATCGTCGGGCAGGCGCGGGAAGCAGCCGAGCGGGTGCGTTCCGACCTGGTCTCCGAGGCTCGCCGGGAGGCCGAGCAGACCCTGGAGCAGGCGCGCCGGACCATTGAGAGCGAAAAGCTCGCCGCCCTGGGGGAGCTGCGCCGGGAAGTCGCCGACCTCGCGGTGCGCGCCGCCGGGGAGATCCTCGACGCCAATCTCGACGACGAGCGCAATCGCCGTCTCGTCGACGACCTGATCGCGGGTGTTCCCGACGATCCCTCGCGATGACCCGGGGACCTGAAGCAAATGGGTAGTTCGCACTCGTGAGAGCCCAGGAAGTCGTCCGCAGGTACGCCGTCACACTGCTCGAAGCTTCGCAAGAAAGCGGTGTCGGCGAGGAGGAGATTCGCCGCGACATCGAGGGCCTGGAGGCTGCCCTGCGAGGTTCGGACGAGCTGGCTGAGTTCCTGCGGAATCCGCTGCTTCAGCCCGAGGCCAAGCGATCCGGCCTCGAGGCCCTGTTCAGCGGCAGGGTTCAGCCCCTGACCCTCAACTTCCTCAGACTGCTTGTGGAGCGCCGCCGCATCGGCCTGCTGCCCGAAATCGCGCGCGGGTTCCTCGACCTCCTGGACCGGCGGTCGGGGATGGCCACGGCGCAGGTCACCTCCGCCGTGGCGTTGACGCCGGAGCAGGAAGAGCGCCTGCGGGGGCGGCTGGCGGCGTACACGGGGCTGCGGATCCGCCTCGATGCGAGCGTCGATCCCGGCCTCGGGGGAGGTCTGGTCGCGCGAGTCGACGATCTCGTGTTCGACGGCTCGGTGGAAACTCAGCTCGAGCGTCTGCGCGCGCGCCTGATGGAGGCGTGAGGGAGGGGCAGTGGCGGCAAATACCGTACTCGTTACCGAGCGCAGGAGGATGTAGACGATGCCCGCAGAGGCAATGGTTCAACCTGACGAGATATCCCGGATTCTCAAGCAACAGCTGTCGGGGTTCGAAAAGGAAATAGACGTTTACGAAACCGGGACGGTCCTGTACGTCGGGGACGGGATCGCGCGCGTGCACGGATTGTCAAACGCCCGCGCTACCGAGCTCGTGGAGTTCCCGCACGGTATCATGGGCATGGCTCTCAACCTCGAGGAGGACAACGTCGGCTGCGTGCTCTTCGGCGACGACACCCTGATCAACGAAGGGGACCGGGTGAAGCGCACCGGCCGCATCGTCGAGGTGCCGGTGGGGGAAGAGCTCCTCGGGAGAGTCGTCAACCCCCTGGGCCAGCCGATCGACGGCAAGGGTGAGGTCGACGCCGGCCGCACGCTCCCCGTCGAGCGCAAGGCCCCCGGGGTCATCGACCGCCAGCCGGTACACGAGGCCCTGCAGACAGGCATCAAGATCATCGATGCGACGGTTCCGATCGGCCGTGGACAGCGCGAGCTCATCATCGGGGACCGCCAGACCGGAAAGACGGCGATCGCCGTCGATACGATCATCAATCAGCACGACCAGGACGTGAAGTGCATCTACGTCGCCATCGGCCAGAAGGCGTCGACCGTGGCCAAGGTCGTCGCCGAGCTCGAGGCGAACGGAGCCATGGAGTACACCGTCGTGGTGTCGGCGACCGCCTCCGACCCGGCGCCGCTGCAGTTCCTCGCTCCGTACGCGGGGGCTTCGATGGGGGAGTACTTCCGCGACAACGGGCAGCACGCCCTGATCATCTACGACGATCTCTCGAAGCAGGCATGGGCGTACCGGGAGATGTCCCTGGTGCTGCGGCGCCCGCCGGGCCGCGAAGCCTACCCCGGCGACGTCTTCTACCTGCACTCGCGGCTGCTCGAGCGCGCCGCGAAAATGAGCGACGAAAAGGGGGGCGGCTCGCTGACGGCGCTCCCTGTGATCGAGATCCTCGAGGGGGACGTATCGACTTTCGTGCCGACGAACGTCATCTCGATCACCGACGGCCAGATCCTGCTCAAACCGGAACTGTTCTACAGCGGCAACAGGCCGGCGATGGACGTCGGGGCCTCGGTGTCCCGCGTCGGCAGCGACGCCCAGACGAAGGCGATGAAGGCGGTTGCCCGCACGATCAAGGGGGACATTTCGCGCTACAACGAGGTGAAGGCGTTCGCCCAGTTCGGTACCTCGGACCTCGACCAGTCGACGCGCAACCTGCTCAACCGCGGCGAGAAGCTGATGGAGATCCTCAAGCAGGGGCAGTATTCGCCGCAGTCCCTCGAAGAGGAAACGGTTGCCCTGTCGGCCATCGATCACGTGCTCGACCTGCCGACCCCGGAGGTGCTCCGCTTCGAGGTCGAGCTCCTCGCCCACATGCGCGACCGCCAGCCCGACCTGATGCGCAAAATCAGGGAGAGCCGCGATCTCGACGACGAAACGAAGGAGACGCTCGCCGGCGCCATCGAGGAATTCAAACGCGGCTTCCGCCCCTCCGAGGGCTGAGGGCGAAGACTGATCGATGGCTACCCTGCGCGAGCTTCGCACCCGCGTCGCCAGCATCTCCAACATTCAGCGCGTCACCAACGCGATGCAGATGGTGGCGGCCGCGAAGATGCGGCGCGCCCAGGATGCCATCCTGGCGGCGAGACCGTATGCCGTTCAGCTCGACCTCGTCCTGCGGCGCCTGCAGGGGAGCGTCGACACCTCGCAGCACGCGCTGCTCGCCGAGAGCAGGGAGGGGCGTCAGCTGCTGGTCGTGGTCACGGCGGACCGGGGCCTGTGCGGAGGCTTCAACGGCAACATCTGCCGGCGCGCCCAGAGCGAGCTTCAGCAGGCCGGTCCCGATTCCGTGCAGCTGGTGACCATCGGCCGCAAGGGGCGCGACTATTTCCGCAGTCGCGGCTTCGAAGCAGTCCTCGACTACCCGGACCTGTTCCGTGCTCTCGACTACTCCCAGGCAGTCGCGATCGGCCAGGACCTGATGCAGCGGTTCCGCGAAGGGGAGGTCGGCCGCGTGTCGCTCGTGTTCAGCGAGTTCCGCTCGGTTTCGCAGCAGGTGCCCGTGGTGACCCAGCTGCTGCCGATAGTTCCTTCGGAGGAAGTGCAGACCGACGCGGAGGGCGAGAATTCGGGCCGGGATTACCTGTTCGAACCGGCCCCCGACATCCTGCTCGAACAGCTGGTTCCGCGCCAGGTCAACGTGCAGATCTGGCGCGCCCTGCTCGAATCGAACGCCGGTTTCTACGCCGCCCAGATGACGGCGATGGACAACGCGACGAAGAACGCCGGCGAGATCATCGAGGAACTGACGCGGGAGATGAACAAGGAGCGCCAGGCTTCCATCACCCTCGAGCTGATGGACATAGTCGGAGGCGCCGAGGCAGTAGCGCAGTAGCTGGTTGAAGAACAGCGGGACAAACAAGAGCCTAGTGCACTGAGAGACGAGGTGGGTTCGGTCATGAAGGAAGGAACGGTCAGGGAAATCATCGGCGTCGTTCTGGATGTCGATTTCGGCGGGCAGGAGTTGCCCCCCATCTACAACGCCCTCGAGGTCGTCGAGGAGGATCGTCCCGGCGACGAGCGCTTGGGGCTCGAGGTGCAGCAGCATCTCGGCGAAGACCTGGTGCGCTGCGTGGCGATGGACTCGACGGACGGCCTGACCCGGGGCGCCCGGGTCATCGACACGGGGGCGCCGATCGAGGTTCCTGTGGGAGAGGAGGTGCTAGGGCGGCTGTTCAACGTCATCGGCGAGCCTATCGACGGCAAGGGGCCGGTCTCGGACGACGCTCCCCGCCTGCCGCTGCACCGGCCCGCTCCCGATCACCGGGAGCAGGTTACCTCCGACCAGATGCTCGAGACCGGGCTCAAGGTCCTCGACCTGATCTGCCCCTTCGCCCGCGGCGGCAAGCTCGGCCTTTTCGGAGGCGCCGGGGTGGGCAAGACGGTGGTCCTCAAGGAGCTGATCAACAACGTCGCCTCCGGCCACGGAGGCTACTCCGTGTTCGCCGGCGTCGGCGAGCGCACCCGCGAGGGAAACGATCTGCTGCACGAGTTGATCGAGGCGGACGTCCTCGACAAGACGGCGATGGTGTTCGGCCAGATGAACGAGCCTCCGGGCGCCCGACAGCGCATCGCCCTCACCGGTTTGACCATTGCCGAACACTTCCGCGAGGAAGCCGGCCAGGACGTGCTGCTGTTCATCGACAACATCTTCCGCTTCATCCTCGCCGGCGCCGAGGTCTCGGCGCTCCTGGGCCGCATGCCGTCGGCCGTGGGCTACCAGCCGACCCTGGCGACCGAGATGGGCGCCCTGCAGGAGCGCATAACCACGACGCAGAAAGGGTCGATCACCTCGGTTCAGGCGATCTACGTGCCGGCGGACGACTACACCGATCCGGGGGTGGTTTCGGCGTTCGCCCACCTCGACGGCAGCATCGTGCTGGAGCGCTCGCTCGCCGACCAGGGGCTCTACCCGGCGGTCGATCCGCTGGCGTCCAACTCGAGGATCCTCGATCCGCGCGTCGTCGGAGAGGAGCATTACCAGGTGGCCCAGAGGGTGCAGGAAGTCCTGCAGCGATACCGCGACCTGCGAGAGATCATCGCCATTCTCGGCATCGACGAGCTCTCCGATGAGGACAAGATCATCGTCTCAAGGGCCCGCAAGATACAGTTCTTCCTCACCCAGCCCTTCCACGTGGCCGAGGCTTTCACCGGAAAGCCGGGGGAATACGTCAGGATCGAGGACACCGTGCGCGGATTCAAGGGCCTCGTCGAAGGGGAGTACGACGACGTGCCGGAACAGGCGTTCTACCTGGTCGGAACCGCCGAGCAGGCGGTCGAGCAGGCCGGGAAGCTGTAGGGAACGAGGCGAGTTCCCGCATGGCTGCCTACCAGCTGGAAATCGTCACTCCGTCCGGGACCGTCTACTCCGGTTCCGTGGAGAGCTTGCAGGCTCCCGGAAGCCTGGGCTCGTTCGGAGTGCTCTCCAGGCATGCCCCGATGATCGCCGGGATGAAGACAGGCCGTCTCGCCTTCACCGAAGAAGGGGCCGGCGAAGCCCGCGCCATGGCCTGCAGCGGCGGCTTCGTCGAGGTTCTCGGGGACCGGGTCACGGTGCTTGCCGAGGCCGCCGAGTTCGGTGACGGGATCGATGTCGCCCGTGCCGAGGCCGCCCGCGAACGCGCGCGCCGGAGGCTCGCCCGGGAGGGAGATGTGGATCGGGTCAGGGCGGAGGCAGCCCTGGCGCGGGCCCTTACCCGAATCCGCCTCGCCGGCGAGGCCTGACATGCCCGGCTCGGAGCTGTCCCCGGAACTGCGGGATTTTCTACGGCGCTACGTACCTCTGATCGAAGAGGAGATGTTCTCCTTCCTGCCCGTTCAGGAGCCGGAGGAGTTCATGTACCGCCCGATGCGCGACTATCCCGAACGCGGGGGAAAGCGCCTGCGCCCGACGCTGGTCCTGATGGCCTGCGACGCCCTGGGCGGCGACCTGCGAAAAGCGGTGCGCACCGCCTCGGCGTTCGAGATGTTCCAGTCGTTCGCCGTCATCCACGACGACATCGAGGACGACTCGGAGTTCCGCCGGGGAAAGCCGTGCATCCACAAACTTTACGGCATTCCCCTGAGCATCAACGTCGGCGATGCCCTCTACGCGAAGGTGTTCGAGATCCTGTGCGCGAATCGCGACCTCCTGGGTTGCGAGAAGAGCCTGGAGCTGATCGACGAAATGATCCGCGGATCCATTCAGACCCTGGAGGGTCAGGCCTACGACATCGGCTGGATCCGTCGGCAGCATATTCCCACGGAAGAAGAGTTCATGGTCATGGTGACGAAGAAGACGGGGTGGTACACCGGCCGGGGGCCCTGCACCGCGGGGGCGATCGTGGCCGGGGCCGGGGATCGCGAGCGCCGTCAGATCGGTGATTTCGGCGAGGCGATGGCTGTCGCCTTCCAGATCAGGGACGATGTCCTCAACCTGCTGAGTCCGGCGCAGGATGAAGAAGAAGCGCCCGGTTTGACTTCGGGGGGTTACGGCAAGGAGCGCGGAGGCGACATCGCCGAGGGGAAACGGACTCTGCTGGTGATCGACCTGCTGCGCAAATGCACCGCGGAGGAGCGCGCCGACGTCCTCGAGATCCTCGACCTGCACCGCGACCTGACGACGCAGGACCAGATCGAGCGGGTCATAGGACTGATCGATTCGTACGGTTCGCTGCAGTACGCCGACGAAGTCGCTACTCGAAAAGCGGACGAGGCGCTGGCGTTGCTCCAACGGACGCGGCCGAGCGCATCCCGGGATCTCCTGGAGGAGATGCTGGAGTTTTTCGTCCAGCGCGCTTTCTAGCTGCGTGGCGTGCCGGCCCCAGCTGGCCGATCACTTCCTCCGCAAGGGGGCGAAGGTTTCGCTGCAACCGGCTTCGCCCCCGGTTCACCCGCGACTTCACCGTGCCGACGGGACACTCGATGATCTTGGCGATCTCTTCGTACGATAGGCCGTTGAGGTCCCTGAGCACGACGGCGTCGCGGAACTCGTCCGGCAACGTCCGAATTGCCGTCTCCACGGACTGGTGGACGGTCTTGGTGTCGGTCACTTCCCCGGGCAGGGCCTCGCCGTCCACCGGCTCGTAGAACGGGGTGCGCTCCTCGTCATCGGCAGGACCCGTGGGAACCCAGTGCCAGCGCTTGCGGCGTCTGAGCTCGGTCTTGGCCAGGTTGCCGGCGATGGTGTACAGCCAGGTCGAAACCTGTTCGATGGCGGGAAACTGTGAACGGTGTCGGAGGCATCTGAGGAAGGTCTCCTGAACGATGTCCTCCGAGGTTTCGCGGTCGCCGACGAAGCGATAGACGAAGTTTTGCAGGGGGACGCGGTAGCGGCGCACCAGAATCGCCAGGGCGCTCGAGTCTTTCGCGGCGACCATCAGCACCGCCTTGTCCGAGAGTTTTTCGGTCCGTTCCTGGTTCATGGTGGTTGCTTTCATCGCTTTCTCCCCATTCTCTCCCGCCTCGAATCCGGTTTCGGGACGGCTCAAGGGGCAGCGAGCAATCACCGTACCACCAGGGAATGGCGACAGCCCGCCCGGCGAGCCGCGGCACCGCGAACGTCGGCCATGCGACCGGCTTTGGCGGCGATCCGGGGTCTTTTCCAGCAGGCTGGCGGCGGGTTCGGGGCGGCCAGCACACGGGCGGAATCTCCCTCTGCTCCCCTCGTGAAGCGCCCGATTTCAGAAAACCCCGCGAACCGATCCTGGAGGGGCCGTTCGCTGCCGTCATTACTGCAGATGAGCCCTCAGGACTGCGCTGGGGAATCGCCGGAAAACTCTCGGAAACGAGGAGAAAACGGTCCCTGGGCGACCCGTTATTTGCGGCCGGTCCACTCAGTATTCTGAGACTCCTCAACAATCTGATGCCTCCAGGCACATTGCGGTCCGACGACTCCGACCGCTCCGTTTTGACGGCTGCTCCGGTCTGCGCCTATCCTTCCCGGATCGCTGACTGCAGGGAGTGCGCGTGGAAGAATTCCAGGAAAGACTGGCGGAGTTTTGCGCTGCCCGGGGAATCGAGCGGTTCTCGCCGGAGGAGATCATCGAGCTCCTGGAGGACGGCGAGGAGGTCGGCTGGATCGTCGAGCAGGTTTCTCCCGGTTCGGACGCTTCCGGAAAGCTGAGGCGATTGCTGACGGAAATCGCCGCGGAGGCTTCCCCCCTTTCGGAAACGATCGCTTCCAGTTCAGAAGGGGAGTCCCCTGTTCTGGAAGAGGCGGGCTTGGCGGACGGCGAAATTGCCCCGGCGACCGGGGCCGGGGGTGAAGCCGGGGTGGTGGAGGAGCCGGGGGCCCCGGCGATGGCGGCTGCAACCGCCGGTGATCTTCAAACCGGAAGTCTTGCCGATCTCGATGCTCTGAGGGATATCGAACTCCCTGAAGGGATCGACCGCGGGCAGGTCGAGCAGTTGCTCTCCTCCCCGCAGGGGGCGCTGCTGGCGGATTTCGGTCTTTTCTGTCAGGAGAAGGGGGTGTCGCCGGATGAGGCCGCGGCGATGGGCAGGGATGCGGAAGGCCCCATCGCGGAATTGCGCGAGGAGTGGCTCTCCACCCCGCGCCCATCCCTTGGCGGGCGCATGCCTTCCGATCTGCTCCAGGAAGGCGGGATGTTCGACAAGGTCGAGACCTACCGGCGCGAGGTTCCGAAAATCGGCCGCAACGACCCGTGCCCGTGCGGCAGCGGGAAGAAATACAAAAGATGCTGCGGCAGGGGAGGATAGCGGGATGGAACTGCGGCCCTCGGAGCGAATAGAGGGGGTTGCCATCGCCGAACTGGAGGCATTCGGGGATGAGCGCGGCTGGTTCGCCGAGTCCTTTCGCAGCGAGTGGTTCCCCCACATCTCCTGGATTGAGCTCCAGTGCAACCGCTCCGAATCGAGGGCCGGAACGGTGCGGGGGCTGCATTACCACCATCAGCAGGTCGACTACTGGCAGTGCCTCGCCGGAACCCTGCGCGTCGGCCTCTACGACCTGCGGCGCTCCTCCCCCACCCGCGGACAGGGCGAAATCCTGCAGCTCGATCAACGGCACCCCCAGGGGCTGTTCATACCCTGCGGAGTAGCGCACGGCTTCCTGGCGCTGACCGACGTCACCCTGACCTACGTGGTAAACCGCTACTACGCCGGCGGCGCCGACGAGTACTCCCTCGCCTGGGACGATCCGCAGCTCGGGCTCGACTGGGAGGTGGGGGCAGGGGAAGTCCTCGTTTCATCCCGGGACAAGGCCAGCCCCCGGCTCGGTCAGCTGAACGAAGCCGACCTGCCCGAATAGGGGGATTTGCCATGGGTGACTGCGGTGGAGGCGGCCGGGCCCGCCTGATCGAGCAGCTGATCGCTCGCCAGGCCTTGCGCATAGCACCAGCGGGAGAGGTGTTCTGGTACACCTCCGGAACCGTGGGACCCTACTACATAAACACCCATTTCCTGTTCGGCGGACCTGAAAAAGCCGGTGAGCTGCTGGCTTTCATCGACGCCGAAAAGGAGAACGTCGGCCGCTTCGTCCCGGAGATTTCCGCCCGTTGCCGCGACATGTACGGCAGCGACCCGGTCTACGCAGAGGTGGTCGATTCTCTCGCGGCGACCCTGAGGCCGGAAAGGGCTTCCCTGGAGATGATCTCCGGCGGGGAGCGCCGCGACTGGTTCTTCTCGGTGGCGGTCGCGCACAAGCTCGACCTGCCCCATCTCTTCCTGTACAAGGACAGGCGGGGGTTTCTTGCCCGGGACCGCGGCGCGGTCGAGGCGGGCGACCTGACCGGCAGGTGTTCCGCCCATGTTGCAGACCTGGTCACCGAGGCGTCGAGCTATCGCAATGCCTGGGTTCCCGCCCTGCGCAGCCGCGGGGGGCGTCTCGCCTGGGCCGCCAACGTCATCGACCGCGCCCAGGGAGGCGATGAGGTGCTGAGATCACTCGGGGTGGAGTCCTGGAGCCTGCTGCGGGTGGACGAAGAGCTTTTCGCCGAGATGCTGCGGCGCAACCTGATCGATGCCGATCAGAAGGCGGTTCTGGAGGCCTACCGCCGCGACCCCCACGGGTCGATGCGCCGCTTCCTCGAGAACCATCCCCGGTTTCTGGAAGCGGCACTGGAGAGCGACGACCCGCGCACCGCGGAACGCGCCCGGCTGCTGGCGGAGGGCGACCTCTACGGGCTTCACCCCGGCTGAGGGACGAGGCCGCCGCCCCTCAGCCCGCCGCCTCTCCGAAGGCTTCCGGCTCCACCTGCACCGACACCATCTGCGACACACCCTCCTCCGGCATGGTGACGCCGTGAAGGGTGTCCGCCGCGGACATGCTGAGCTTGTTGTGGGTCACCAGGATGAACTGCGTCGACTCGGCGAATTCGCTGATCACGCGGATGAAGCGGCCGATGTTGACGTCGTCGAGGGGGGCGTCGACCTCGTCGAGAATACACCAGGGACTCGGTTTCACCTGGTAGATGGCGAACAGCAGGGCGATGGCGGTCAGAGCGCGCTCGCCGCCCGACAGCAGGGCGATGCTCTGCAGCCTCTTTCCTCGCGGGCGGGCGCTGATCTCGATCGCAGCTTCGAGTGCGTCGACGTCCGGCTCGAGCACGAGGTCCGCTTCACCTCCGGGGAAAAAGCGGCGGAAGGTCTCCCTGAACTTTTCGCGGATTTCCACGAAGGTCTCGCGGAACATGCGGCGTGCTGTGCGGTCGATCAGCTGCAGTGTCCTGCGGAGGTCCTCCGCGGCGGCGAGCAGGTCGTCCCGCTGTTGCACCAGGAAATCGTAGCGCTCCCGCTGCTGGTCGTACTCCTCGATGACCCCGACATGCACCGTGCCGAGGCGCTCGAGGGAGCGCCTCACCAGTCCGAGCCGCTCCTCGGTCCCCAGGGGATCGAACTCCTCCTCGACGACCGGTCCCTGCGTCTCGACTTCGACATTCACTTCATCCTGGAGGCGCTCGCGGATGCGTTCCGCATCGTTCTCCAGTTCGGTGATCTTCAACTGAAGCTGGTAAGTCCGCTCGCGCTCGGATGAGAGCGTTTTTTGCAGTTTGCCGATCTCCCCTTCGAGGTCGCGGGAGCGGGTCAGGGCCTCCTGCCAGGCCAGCTGGTTCCCGTCGCGGTTTTTTGCCAGCTGGTCGCGCAGCTGGTGCAGTCGGCGGACTTCCGCGTCTGAATGATTCTCGGTTGACAGCAGTTGGTCGCAGTCCGAGCTGGCCTGTTCGATCTCAGCGGTCAGCCGGTCGATCTCCCGGCTGTGGCCCTGCCCTATCTGATCGAGCCTGAGCCCGTCCCTGCGCAGGCTGTCTACCTGCTCGACGGCGCGGGCGCGCTCGACGCGCAGGGCTCCGAGGGTCTCGGAGGCGCCGCGGCGGTCTGCTTCTGCAGTGTGCAGCCTCTGTTCCACTTTCCCGATAGCTGCCTCCGCCCCGGATACCTCCCCCTGCAGTTCAACCAGGCGGTCCCGTTCGGATTCCAGGGCCGAAGCGAGGCTGGCAAACTGTCCTGCAAGCGATTCCGAGCTCTCTTCGACCTCGGACCTCCGCGAGTCGATCCGCTCGCTTTCGGTCCTGATCTCCTGGAGCCGCAGTTCGCAGCTGCGGGCCTTTTCCCTCGATTCCTCGGCCAGAGCTCCGAGATCCGCAGAGTAGCGGTTCAGGACCCGCCGCCGCGATTCGGCGGCCGAGAAGGCAGGCTCGGCCCCGGCGAGCCTCGCCCTGTCGCGGGCGATCTCCCGGCGCAGGCGGTCGATCTCGGCGGCGCGGCCGAGTATGCTTCCGTCCTCTTCCCGGGAGGTGCGGCCACCCCTCAGGCAACCGGAAAAATCGATCCCTTCGCCCGCGGCGGTCACCAGCCGGACAGGGTGGGTAATCCCGCGCGCCGCCGCCGCAACGGCGGAATCGATCCCGTCGATCAGGAAGGTGTTGTGCAGCAGGCGCTCGACCAGAGGCCGGATCTCGTCCCCGGTTCGCACATGTGCGGACAGGGGGCCGAGAACACCCGGAAGATCCGCCACCGCGGCG
>JAPOZF010000803.1 GCA_026706165.1 Gemmatimonadota bacterium | reverse complement strand
ATCCAGCGGCCGTCGGCTCCCGAGGCGGGCGGCTGGATGCATACCGGAATCGGCGGCCTGGTGATGAGCGCCCTGATGGCGGCGCGCTGGCGCTACCCGTGGTGGCCGCTTCATCCGCTCGGTTTCCCGGTCTGCTCGGTTTTCGGCAAGCTGACGATCAACGCCTTCATCGCCTGGGGGATGCAAACCCTGGTCAAGCGCTTCGGGGGACAGCGTTCGCACTTGACAGCGCGCTCCTTCTTCATGGGAATGATACTCGGCCATACCGCCGTGTACGGCCTTTTCTGGATCGTCGACGCGCTGGCGGGAGTCACGGGAAACCGGCTGCAATAGCGGCCGACAGCCATGGGAGCTGACATGAACGTCAACTGGACCAGGAGGATCTTCGCCAACGGCAGGGGCTGGCACGTCGGCGACATGGTGCACTGGAACGGCGCCTGGCACATCGCCTTCTGCGACGGCTCGGGGCACAACTCGGCCGATACCCAGTGCGCGGTGCTCTCCTCAACGGACCTGGAGAACTGGAGCTGCCGGGTCGCCATCTCGCAGGAGGCGGCCGGCGGGTTCGTCGCCGAACCGCAGCTGCTCGTCTCCGGCGGGCGGTTGCTGATGTACGCCGGGGCCGCCGACACTCAAGCGGTAATGGCGGGGGACCGGGTCGCCCGCTCCTGGATGCTGATGGCCGCCACCGGGGACGGGGAAACCTGGAGCAGGCCGAGGCGGTGCTACGCCCTGAACCACGACTTCTGGCACCCGGTCGAGCACAACGGCCGCTACTTCCTCACCGCGGACAACGCCGGCCGGGTGCCGCCGGGAGCCGACGCCAAGGTCGACCTGCTGACCTCCGGGGACGGCGAGCAGTGGGCGTGGGTTTCGGAGATCATCCGCGGTTCGGCGGCCGGGGGAGCACACCTTGAGGACGCCGTCGACGGCGAACGGTTCGGGACCCCCTCTCCCTCCGAAGCCGCCCTCCTCTTTCTCGACGACGAGCGCCTGCTGGCCATCGTGCGCGCCCGCGGCCACTGCGCGGTGCTGGCCACGTCATCCCCTCCCTACCGGGAGTGGGAGTACCGCCGCAGCCGGGAGTCACGCTGCTACGGGGCCGACGTCGCCCGGGTGGGCGGCCGGATCGTCGTCACCGGTCGCAGCTTCGACAACGAGGGGCAGCGCTCCCTCACCGGCAAGTTCGGCAAGCAGGGGCTGGCGACCGGGGTATTCCTCTACGACAGCGACAGGGGCGACCTGACTGTCGAGGGGCTGCTTGAAAGCGGCGGGGACACCGGGTATGCCGCCATCCTGCCGCATGGAGACAGCGAGGCCCTGATCGCCTACTACTCGAGCCACGAGTACGGCGAATCGCCAGGCTCCAACATCTATCTCGCCTCGGTTTCGGTATGATCCGGGCCGGGAAGCCCTGAAAAGGTAGAACGCTGAGCCGGATTTTCCCCCCGGCTCATTCCAGACCGTTGGAGGACCCGATCGTGAGAGTACTCATTACTTCGGCGCGGAGTTCGCTGGGGCGCGCCATAACCGACGAACTCGCCGGAACGGGGGATGATCTGCGCCTGCTGGAGAGCGAAGCCTTCGACCCGCCGGCGGGCTGCGAATCCGTGGCGGCCGATCACCTCGACGCCGCCGCCCTGGAGCCGGCGGTCGCCGGGGTCGACGCCGTCGTCCATACGGGGGAGCTGCCGCTGACACCGCCCCCCGACGACGGCGGCAAGCTCGACTGGTACACCCGCGGAACCTACGACCTGATGGCTGCCGCGGTCGCCGCCGGCGCCCTGCGCTTCGTGTACTGCGGCACCCTCGACCTGTTCGACCGCTACCCCGGCGACGTCTACATCAGCGAGCTGCACGAGCCTTTTCCGCCCCCTTCCGGCCAGACCATGTGGCGCTATCTCGCCGAGCTCACGGTGCGGGAGTTCACCCGCGATCACGCGATAACCGGCACCTCCCTGCGCCTGGGCACGCTGACCTTCGAGGAGGAGGCGGACGCGGCCGCCCCCGACCATTGCTGGCTCGATCCCCGCGATGCGGCGCGCGCGGTGCGAACCGCCCTGGGCCGCGACTCCGGAAGCGAGCTCAACTGGGCGAGACGCTGGCAGGTCCGCCACGTCTGCGCCGATCCTCCGAACCCGCGTTTCCTGATCGACGATGCGATCAGGGAGGGATTCGAGCACGACTTCGCCACTGCCTGGAAAGGGGGTGGCCCATGACCGCTGAATCCGGAAGGAAAACGAAGCGGGTCGTCGTCTTCGGGGCGTGCGGCAACATCGGCCCCTTCATCACGCCGGGGCTGTCGGAGGAGTACGAGCTGACCCTGACCGACATAGTCCCGCATCCGCACGGCCACCCGGTATCCACTGTCGATATCCGCGACCCGGAGGCGGTGAGCCGCGCCTGCGAGGGGCAGGACGCGGTCTTCAACCTGTGTGTGGTGCGCGACGACCCGGTGCTGAGCTGGGAGGTGAATACCCGCGGGGTCGAGAACATCAGCCGCGCCCTTGTCGAGCACGGCATCCGGCGCGTCCTGCACACCGGCCCGCAGCTGGTTCGCCTTTGGTACGACCACGACTTCGGCGTCGACGACGTTCCCCCGGCGCCGGGGACCGGGCACTACTGCGTGACGAAGTTCCTCGGCATGGAGATCTCCCGTGCCTGCGCGCGGCAGCACGGCATCGACACGGTCTGGTTCCTGTTCAACGGGTTGGGCCCCAAGCCGCGGGAGCCGGCCGGGCGGACCAGCCATCCGCCCTTCACCATCGTCTGGGAAGATCTCGTCAACGCCTGCCGCCTGGCCTTCGAGGTCGAAGACCTGCCGGAGCATTACCAGTGGTTCAACCTCAACAGCTACCTCGAGCACGGGAAGTACCCCGTCGACAAGGCGCGGCGTATTCTCGGGTACGAGGTCGGAGAGAAGGTGGAGGAGTACTTCCGCAGGCCGCCGGAGGACCGGTAGCTACTGCTTCAGCCAGATGGAGCCCACCACGGTGATCCATATGACGACGAAGAGACCGGCCATGCGCCACTGCTGCCGATCCATGCGCTGGGTAAGCCCTTGCTGAGACTGGTCGATCCGCAGATCGAGGCGGTCGAATCCCGCGTTCATATCCGTGCGGAGCTGGCGCAGGTCTTCCTCGACGCGGGTGAGGCGGCTGTCGACCTGCTGGAAAACGTCCCGGGTGGTGAGATCTTCGGACATTTGACCGGATTCGTCAGGATTTCAGCCAGATGGACCCGACCACGGTGACCCAGGTGACGACGAAGAGACCGACCATCCGCCACTGCAGCTGATCCATGCGCTGGGTAAGGCCGCGCGTTGGCCCTCATCCATGCTTTGCGCAAGCTCCTGGTAACCCTGGTCCATGCGCTGGGTAAGACTCCGTTGACCCTCGTCCATGCGTTGGCTGAGGCCCTGTTGCCACTGATCCATGCGCTTGGTGAGCCCCAGCTGAAACTGGCCGATCCGCAGATCGAGGCGGGCGAATCCGGCGGTCGTATCGGCCCTCAGCTGGCGCAAATCCTCCTCGACGCGGGTGAGACGGCTGTCGACCTGCTGGAACACGTCGCGGGTTGTGAGATCATCGGACACGGCAAGTCCCTTTCGCGAGTATAGCCCGGGGCCCGGCGGCCGGCAATCCGCAAGAATCGTGCCGCGCCTTTTTCCGGTTCCCCCCGGTTGCCGGCGGGAAGGAATGCGGCGGTCCCACCGTGGCCGATCGGTAACTCGCTGCCCCCCCGGGGAGACACGCCGAACCTTACTGACCCTCGAAGCGCTCGAGCTCCTCCGACGCCTCCAGCCAGCGCTGCTCGTGTCGGGGAAGGTCTGCGGTCAGCTCGGCGTGCCGCCTCAGCCACTCGGGAAACAAAGGCTCCCGGGGGCTTTCCGGCAGGCACAGCCTGCGGTCGAGATCGGCGAGCTCGGCGGTGCACTTTCTGAGCCTCGCCTCCGCCGCGGACACCTCCCCGCGGATCTTCTTCAGACGGTTCGAGCGCTGCTGCCGCTGCTCGGCCTCGCGCCGTTTCATCTCCGCGGTCTTCCTCCCCTTCCCCGCCGGCTTCTTCGGCTGATCTGCCGTCTGGAGCCCATTCTGCTCCCGGGCTTCGAGGCGCTCGAGCCACTCGCTGTAGTTGCCGTGATGCAGGACCGCCTCTCCCGGCCGGATCTCGAGAATCGAGTCGACGAGGGAATCGAGGAAGTCGCGGTTGTGGGAAACGATCAGCAAGGTTCCCTCGTACGTGGCCAGTCCGCGCTTGAGAGCGTCGCAGGCTTCGAGGTCGAGGTGGTTCGTCGGCTCGTCGAGCAGCAGCATGCCCGGCCTCGACAACAGGATGCGGGCCAGACTGACGCGGGCCTTCTCACCGCCAGACAGCACTTCGATCCGCTTCTCGAGATCCCCTCCCGAGAGCCCGAGGCTGGCGGCGAGGGAGCGCACCCGCGCCGGAGGGTTGCCGAAGCTCTGCTCGGCGAGATAATCGAGGGCGACGCTGGGCAGGGGCAGCTCCTCCATGCGGTGCTGGGCGAAGAAGCCGGCGGCGACCTGGTCGCTCCGCTGCCTGCTGCCCGAAAGCAGCGGCAGCTCTCCGGCGCAGCACTTGAGGAAGGTCGACTTGCCGGCGCCGTTGACGCCGACGATGCCGATCTTCCTGCCACCTTCGATGACGCAACGCGGCAGCTCGAACAGCGGCCTGTCGGCGCGGTACCCGAAAACCGCCTTCTCGAACTCCAGCACCCGGCTCGGCAGGCGCCGCTCCAGCTCCAGCCGGAAGCTGGCCGGACGCCTGGAAATCACCGGCATCGACTTCCGGAGCTCCTCGATCTGCTCCTGGTAGCGGCCGGCGGTCTTGAGCCGGTTCTGGGCCTGGCGCGCCTTCGTCGCCTTGGCGCGGAAGCGCCGGGCGAAATCCTCGAGCCGTTCCACCTCCTTCTGCCTGTTGGCGATCGTCGCTTCCAGCTGGTCGATGCGCTGCTGCTTGAGGGTCTCGTACTGCCGGAGCGACCCGGGCCACAGGGTGAGCTGCGGAGGCGCGAACTCGAGAATGCCGCGGGCGAGACGCTGCACCAGCCGGCGGTCGTGGCTGATCAGCATGAACGACTGGCGGTACTGCCCGAGGAACTCCTCGAACCACTTGACCGAACGGATGTCGAGGTGGTTGGTCGGCTCGTCGAGGAGCAGCAGATCCGCCTCCTGCAGCAGCAGGCCGGCGAGGTGGCAGCGGATCCGCCAGCCGCCGCTGAGCTGCACCGCGGGCTCGCCGAACTGACCGGAACCGAAGCCGAGGCCGGCGAGCAGCTCCCTCGCCGTCTGCTCGACCTGGTGGCCGCCGAGCATGCTGAACCGGTGCTCGATCTCCCGGTAGCGCCCGACGAGCTTCTCGTCAGAGGATGCGGACAGCTGCCGCTCGATCCGGTCCATCCCGGCGCGCGCTTCGAACCAGGGAGCGAACTCCCGCAGCGCCGCCTCGAGCACGGTATCCCCCTGGAGGGGCACCCACTCCTGCCGAAGCTGGACCACGCTGTAGTTCTTCGGCGACCGGATCTCCCCCTCGTCGGCAAGCAGTTCACCGGCGAGCATGCGGAAAAAGGTCGTCTTGCCGGCGCCGTTCGGTCCTACTACTCCTATGCGTTCGCCGGCGCCCACGGCGAAGCTCGCGTTCCGGAAAAGGACCTGGTCTCCGAAAATCTTGGCTACGTTGTCTACGGATAACATTCGGGAATCCGGCGGGTCCCCTCCCCGCCCCGGGATTTACCTGCTGCCGCCACCTGACCCCCGCCGCCCGGCCTCATTCCCGGACAGGCGGCCCCACTCCTCATCAGGGCCTCTCCAGGCGGCGAGCTCCTCGTTGAAGGCGAACACCTGCGGCAGTCCGCCCGAGTGCAGGAATAGCACCGTCCGGTCTTCGGGGAACCCGCCCGACCGGACGCGGTCGATCAGCGCCGACATCGACTTGCCGGTGTAGTTGGGGTCGAGAATCACCGCCTCGGTCCGGGCCACGAGGTGGATCGCCTCGAAGGCGGCTTCGGTCGGGGCCGCGTACGCCGGTCCGGAGAAGCCGTCGACGATCTCGACGTCCTCCGGGTCGAGGGAACGCGGCAGCTTCATGAACTCCGCCGCCTTCCTGCCCCGGTCCACCATCCCGGCGCGGACCGCGCCGACATCGCCGGGACTGTAGAGGACCATTGTGGCTTTCCAGTCGAGCCCGAGGTTCTTCGCCAGCAAGGCCAGTCCCGGCAGGGAGGCGCCGACCAGCCCCCAGACGTGGATGCGCTCGATGCCGTACGCGGCGAGCTGGGTCATCAACTCGAGGCCGGCCTCGACGAAGCCTATGGTCCCGATGATCTGCGGAAACCAGTCGTCGTTGAGTATGTACGGGTTACCGCCCCCGGCCCGCACCCTGGAGGCTATGGCTTCGGCGCAAGCCGAGGAATCCTCCCCGGCGGGCAGGCGGTGGATCTCCCCTCCCATCAGCTTTACCAGCAGCAGGTTCCCCTGAATGGGGCGCTCCGTCTCTCCCACCGAAACCAGGATGTAGCGGATCCCGGCCTTGACACATCCGGCGGCGGCGACCCGGGCGTGGTTCGAGTGGAAGTTGTTGACGCAGATCAGGGTGTCGAAACCCTGGTTCCTGACGTGGGCCATCTCGAACTCGAAGTGCCGGGACTTGTTCCCCCCGTAGGCCAGCCCGGTGGTATCGTCCCGCTTGGCCAGCAGGCGGGGACCGCCGATCCTGCTCCGCAAGCTCTTCCATTCCTCCAACGGCGTCGGGATGTGCGACCACCTGATGCGGGGAATCTCCGCCAGGTTGGCCCTGATCTGCTCCGGGGTTGTCGCAGGTGCCATGGTCATGCCTTTCGAATAAGACTCACGGGTGTCGACATGGGATCGAACAAACGGTCGAGGCCGCCTCGAGCCAAGAGCCCTCCGGGAATCCGCGACCCGGGAGCCCGGCCAGCCTCCTTCAGGATTCACTTCCGGCAAACAGGCCGGCCAGGCGCCCCAGGGGCAGGTTGCCCCCGCTCAGCACTCCGGCGACCCTCTTCCCGCGCAGCTCCTCCCTCAGCTTGAGCGCGGCAGCGGTGGCCGCCGCCCCGGCCCCCTCCGCCAGCTGCCGTGTGTGCCGCGCCAGCAGGCGGATGGACTCGTTGATCTCCGCGTCCGTGACCAGCAGGAAATCGTCGAGCAGCTCCCACATCAGCTGCATGGTCATCGCGAACGGCACCCGGGTCGCCAGCCCTTCGTGGTCGGTTTTCATCGCGCACTCGACCTTAAGGTTTCCGGTTTTCCAGGCCTCACGGCAGGCGGGCGCCGAAGCGGACTGGACGCCGATGATGCGGATCGCCGGCCGCTGTTCCTTCACCGCCAGGGCGGTACCGCAGACGCCGCTGCCCCCTCCGACAGGGACGATGATCACCTCGACGTCCGGGAGGGCCCCAGCGATCTCCAGGCCGATGGTGCCGACCCCGGCGATCAGGAGCGGCTCGTTGCCCGAGTGGACGTAGCGCATGCCCTCGGCCGCGGCTACCCGCTCCACCTCCCCGCGCGCCTCGTCGAAGTCCCGCCCGAACAGGCGCACATCCGCTCCGAGGTCGCGCATCGCCTGCATCTTCACCGGGTTGACGTTCCGCTCGGGGGCGTAGATGATCACCGGGATTCCGAAGAGGCCGCCGGCATAGGCGATCGACTGTCCGTGGTTGCCGGTGCTCGCGGTGACCACTCCGAGGCGTTTCACCCCGCCGTCGAGGTTGCCCAGCAGGTTGACCCCGCCGCGGACCTTGAAGGCCCCCACCGGCTGCGCGTTTTCGCACTTGACCCAATAGTCGAATCCGAGCTGCTGCGACAGGGAGTGGGCCCGGACCAGCGGGGTCGGCGGCAGGTAGGGGCCGATGAAACGGTGCGCCGCGACCACATCGTCGCGGGTCGGCAGCTCCTGGTCGGGGTACGGCTTCATTTCCCCCTTTTCCCCTCCGGACCCAGCCGGGGACGGCCGCACCGGCGTTCGGGAAAGGGGTCGTCCCCGGGAACCGCGGAGCCGGAAACAGCTCCCCGCTCCCTCGCGTCTGAACCGGCTGGCAACGCAAGCGGGGCGACTCCGGTTGTAACAGTCAGCAGGGACCGGGACCTCATCGGTTCCTCATGCATCGCTCCGCCGCCTCCAGGATGCGGCCGTTGTCATATTTCTCGAGCAGGCGCCGGCTCCCATGCGGGCCGGAGGCCGCCGCCGACACCGCGTCGACCAGCAGGGGCATCGCCCTGACGACGTTGTCGATTATGGAGATGCTGGCCAGCTTCGCCGTGCGCGACAGGGGATTGAGGTCGACGGTCACCACTTCCTTGCCGGCGGCGCGCAGAATCCGGCAGCGGTCGCCGTCCTCGAGCGGCACGAAAACCGCGTCCGCCCGGTGAATCCCCTCGGGGTGGACGTAGCGCCTGTTGGAGTCGATCCCCTCGAGGAAGGTGCCGGGGTCGGGAAGCAGCACCCGGGCCGCCCCGCTTTCGACCAGCAGCGCCTCGATGGCACGCTCGCGCTCCCGCGATTTGTGGAACAGGTTGACCTCCAGGGGGCAGGAGAGGGCCTCGGCCAGCGCCACCAGCCCGTCGGCCGCCAGGGCCGCGGCGTTGCCGTTGACCGACACCACCGGCCGCTGCGCCGACGCCAGCATGGCCGCTGCCGCGGCGGACGCCTCATGGGCGAAGTCGTGGGTGCGCTCTCCGAGCAGGTAGTCGAAGGCCTCGCCGCGGCCGTGGGCGATCAGCCCGTGGACCGAGGTCACCCCGCGTTCGACGCCGGCGACCACGGCGTCCCGCAGGCGCAGCGATTCGTAGCGCGGGTGGGTTTCCGGTACGTCGGTCATGGTCCGTCCAGCACCCTGGCAGGAACCAGGGACAGCGAAGTCTCGGTCGAGCCCGGGAACGGGACAGTGCTGAAGACGGCGTGCCCGAGCATGATCATCGAGGCCTCCCCGCCCGACGCACCTACCGAGGCGACCGTCTCCCCGACCCGCGGATCGGTCATCAGGCCGCTGTCTTCGGCGAACCTCCTGGAGACGCGCACGCACTCGGAGACCGGCACCTGTTCGCGGCCGGTCAGCCCGGACAGCTGCCGCAGGGCGGCGTCGGCGGCCCGGTTGACCGCGGCGGCGCGGCGCGGATCGGACAGCACCTCCCTGGTGCTTATGGGCCCGAAATACCGGAAGTGGATCGGCTCTCCCTCCGCCACGGCGAGGCGCTGCGCGACCAGCGGGGACCCGGGGGCCAGCTTGACCAGGCATCCGCCGTGGTACTGGGCGCAGACGTCGCCGAGGCCGGTCAGGTTCTCCACCTCGGCCACGTGGGCGTGCAGGGCCAGCTCTTCGGCCGCCATACCAAGGCCGAGGAGGCGGTCGATGGCGTAAGCCGCAGCGAGCGTGGAGGCCCCGCTCAGGCCGAATCCGCAGCTCAGCGGCAGGGGCGACTCGACGGCGAAATCGAAAGCGCCGTCGCTCAGCCGCCCGGCGAGGGTCGCCACCGTCGGGAAGCGGATCTCCTCGCCGTTGAAGGTGACGGCGGTGCGCGAGGCTTCCGAAACGGTGACCGCGGCCCCCTCGGCAACGGTGAAGCTGAGCCCGAGGGAGTGCATCTTCTCCGGGTCGTCGTCGGCGATGATCTTGAAGAGACCGGAAATGCTTCCGGGCGCGAAAGCGGCGGCCGACCTCATGGAGCGCGGCCTGCGGGGATCGCTGTCCTGTACAGTGTCGGGCTGAATGTCATTTATACCGATTTCCGTGGCCGTTCGCCGGCGGGCGAACGGCAATTCGAGGCGCGGCGCGAACTTGAATTCACAAACGTCACGAAGGGCGCCGACAGATCAACTGCCGTGGCCGTTCGCCGGCGGGGCGAACGGCAATTCGAGGCGCGGCGCGCACTGGTATTCACAACGTCACGGAGTGCGCCGACAGATCAACTGCCGGCGTTGACTCCGAGTCCGCGGCGGTAGGTTTCGAGCGACATCAGGTCGTCGGGAGCGACGTTGCCGATGTTGACCTCGGTTCCGTAGCGGTCGATCAGGTCGCGCCGGAGGCGGTGGACGTCGCTGTCGGTCACCCCTTCGATCCACGGCCCGGGAAGCTCGAACATCACCTTCTCCAGGCCGGCGGCCGCGACGATCTCCTCGACAGCTTCCCGCGTTGCGGCGCCGCCTGCCAGCAGCTCGGCGGCCTCCAGAAGGATGAGCCGCGCCCCTGCTTCGAGGCATGTCTTGGCGTTGTCGGGCAGGGGTATGGAGTTCTCGAGGCCCTCCTTCCTGCCGACCTCGCCGAGGACGTTCAGGCCGAACTCCTCCCGGGCCCGGCGTATGGTCCTTTCCTTCCAGACCGCTGTTGCCGGCAGCAGGTTGTCGGAGACCTCCACCCAGCGGTAACCGGCCTCGGCGACCGCCTCCAAATAGCGCTCCAGCTTCCCTTCCCTTTCGGCGTACTCGAGGTACTGCCCCCCCGGAAAAGGCTCTATGTCCGCGGCGAGATAGGAGTCGATCTTTTCCTGCAGCAGGGAGCCGGAAAGAAGCCGGGAAACACCGACCGCCACCTTTGCAAAATCGACGTAAGGGCCGCCGGCATACTGCAGGTCTCTCTGCCGGTGCAGCCCCATGCCCCAGTCGACCGCCATGGTCAGGCCTGCCGTCCGCGGTTTCTCCGACCGCTCTGCCCCCTGCTTTCCGTCCAGTCCCTCGAAAACGCTTCGCTCCATTGAGCCTATCCGCGGAATCGCTTGTTTTTCCTGGTGTCGAGAAACTACGATGCCGCATAAAGCAGATAAAGCACCATCACCCTGCGGGCGCCTTTCCCGGACTGTTCTCGCGGTCATGCTGGCGGCGGCTTCCGCCGCCTCCCAGCCGCAGCTTACCGCCCACCACGAGTACCAGCTCGGCAACCTGCCCGGGTCGGAGCCGCGCGATCTGGGCACCGTGTACCAGCAGCTGAACTTCGGGTTCGAAACCTCGGGATTCCTCGCCAGCCTGCGCAGCGAGGCCTTCCGCTCCAGCGAAAGCGGGCGCGACTACTTCCATCTCGCCCAGCGCTCCCTCTCCTACCGGCAGGGAGGCTTCGAGGCGACCGCGGGGACCTGCCTCACCCTGGTCGGCAGCGGCCTGCTGCTGCACGCCTTCGAGCTTCCCGGGGTCATCACCGAAAACCGCGTCTCCCGCAGACGCTACCAGATAACGCAGGACCTCGACGGGTTCCAGGTCCGCTACCGCCGGGGAGACGTCGAGGTGCTGCTGCTCACCGGCCGCCCGGTGGACAGCGAGGTCGCCCCCGGCCGGAAGGGCCCCGACCGCCGCCTCGGCCGCGTTTCCGGGGGGGCTTTGAGCGCCAGCCCCTGGACCGGCCTCGAGTTCGGGACGGGAGTGCTCGACTTCGACGGCGAAGAACGCGGCGCCACCACCCATGCCCGGGTCCGTCTCGGACGGCTGCTGGAGGCGCTCGGTCTGCCGGACTGGTACGGCGACCTGTACGGCGAGTACGCCCGCATCGATCCGGCTCTCGACAGCTGGTTCTCCCTCGACCGCGAGCACGCGCGGGGGCTCTACCTCTCCAGCACCATCACCGGGGGGGCCTGGGGGCTGAGCCTCGAGTTCAAGGACTACGACGGCTTCAACTTCCCCGCCATCAACAACCCGCCGACGCTGATCCGGGAGCACGAAGCCTTCCTCCTGAACCGGCAGACGCATACCCTGCTGCCCGACGACGAAACCGGGTTTCAGGCGGAGCTGACCTGGGCCCTGCCCCGCGAGGTCGGGCTGATCGCCGCCTGGAACCTCGCCACCCGCCGGGGGTCCCGTCCCGGCGAGGAGGCGAAGTCCCTGAGCGAGTACTTCCTGCAGCTCGATTCCCCGGTGGGGGAGGCGCTGTACGGGCAGGTCTTCTTCGATTACGCGCGCACCCGCATACTGCAGAACGAGAAGCGGGTGACCGCGGGCACCCGGTGGGACTGGTCCGCGGGCTCCCGCTACGCCCTTGCCGCCGACCTTCAGTTCCAGGACGTCGACCGCCGTTTCGGCAGCAGGCGCTTCCCCTACGAGAACCTCCTGGCGGCGGCCGAGGTCAGCCGCTTTCCCGCCTGGACCTGGTCGCTGCAGCTGCAGCGGTCCAACGACCCGCTTGAAACCGGGGCCTCGCAGTCGGGCGCGACCTGGTGGTGGGCCCTGGGGACGAGCTGGCTGTTCGGCGAGGCGCATACCGCAACCCTGTTCGCCGGCAAACGGCGCACCGGTCTCGCCTGCACCGGGGGAACCTGCTACGAGGTGCTCGGATTCGAAGGGCTGGAGATTCGCCTTACGAGCAAAGTGCTGTAATCGATTGCGAACCGGTCGGAGCAACAGGGGCGGGCTGTTTGATCTGAAAGTCCCTGTCTCCGGCCGCCCGATTTCAATCCACCGCCTGTCGACAAACCCGGTACCAACCGACCCGACTGCGGGCACGATTCAACCCGAAAAATGGAAAGGAAAGCAATGGGCGAAGAACCCGGCCGGAGAATCGAAATGGAAGGGGCATTCAACATCCGGGACATTGGGGGCTACCCCACCACGGAGGGACGCCGGGTTCGGTGGCGAACCTTCTTCCGGGCCGACAACATGCACCGGCTGACGGCAGACGACCAGCAGACCCTCCTCGGGTTCGGGCTGCGCACCGTCATCGACCTGCGCCGGACCCGGGAGCTGGCTGAGCTGCCCAACGTCTTCGCGTCCTCGGCGGAGGTCAGCTACCGCCACCACAACCTCGCCGGCGACGAGCCCCTCCCTTATTCCATCGCCGACGGCACCCCTGCGGAAAGGATCTTCGGCTCCTACTCCTCCTGGATCGAGCATCGCGAAGAACAGGTCGGGGAGGTGCTGGCGACCCTGGCCGAGCCGGGAGCCCTTCCGGCCCTGTACCACTGCGCCGGGGGCAAGGACCGGACCGGGGTGATCAGCGCCCTGCTTCTCGAGCTCGCCGGTGTTGCGAAGGAGACGATTGCCGAGGACTACGGCCTGACGGGGAGGTACCTGTGGGATCGCTGGCAGTCGGCACCCCCCGAGGTCGAAGGGGGAGCGGTCCTTCGCGACTGGCGCGACTACCAGCGCGAGTTCTGCCCGCCGGAAAGCATGCTCAAGGTCCTCGACTTCCTCGAGACCCGGTACGGAGGGGCCGAGGGGTTCGCCCGCTCCGCCGGACTGTCCGGCAGGCAGATCGAAAGCCTCAGGGAGGCCCTCGTGGAGCAACCGGTCCGGCGGCGGTGAATCCGCCCCGGTACGGAGATCCGGGGCCGTGCCGGTGGGCTACTTCAGGAGGGTGACCTTCCGGGTTATCGCGCGGCTTCCCTGGCGCGCCGAGGCGATGTACACCCCGCTGGCCATTGGATTGCCGGCCTCGTCCAGGCCGTCCCAGGTCAGGGAGTACCTGCCGGCCTCGTACTGCCCGGACCAGTCCCGCACCACCCGGCCTCCAAGGTCGAAGAGCGTCAGGTTGAGAAGCCCGGCCGCGCTTACCGCGAACGAAAGGGTGGTTTCGGAATTGAAGGGATTCGGATACGCGTTCCCCACCTCGAACCGGGCCGGAAGCTGCGGCGATGACGCCACCTCCGTGGTTATCTCCTCGATCTCTTCCTCTTCTTCCAGAAAATCGGCGAGGTCCTCGAGGGAGGCCTCGATGGCGTCGCGGATCTCCCCGTCGACGAACCGTTCCCCGAGCGGCCCGGTTCTGGACCGGTAGCGTACGAACCCCTCGTGATCGATCACGAAGTAGTAGTCCTGCCCCACTCCGTATTCGCTGCCGACCTGGGACCCGTTTACGAGCATCGGATAGGTGGCCAGCCCGTCGTCGATCCACACCGCCCGGACGTTGGCGGGGTCGGCGTCCCAGATGTCGATACCCAACGCGATGAAACGGTCGCTCCCGTAATCCTGCCATATTGCTTCGGAATTCGCGGCCCCCGCGATACAGTACGGTCAGGTGTTCCCAAGGATGTTGAGGAAGACCACCTTTTCGTCGCGAAAGCCGCTCAGCGAGACGAACTGTCCGTCCACGGTTTCGAGCTCGAAGTCGGGGGCGATATCGCCGGCGACCACCTGCGCCGCCGCCCCGCCCGGCCCGCCGACGAGAAATGCACCGCAGGCTACCGCTGCGGCCGTTCGCCATCGAGTCCTGATCCTGGTTTTCATTCGCTCCTGCCTTCCGTCGAATCGGGTTGCGCTCCCAACAGCTCCGCCAGCTTGTCGCGGAGCCCGGTCTCGTCCCCTGGTTTGTACCCCACGTGCCTGTAAACTACCGCCCCTTCGGTCGAAATGATCAAGGAAGCCGGAAGGACGGAGAGCTGGAACTGCTTCATCACCTGTCTCGTGTGGTCGAGAAGGACCGGAAGCTCGAGCCGGTGGCGTTTCAGGAACGGCCGCACCTTCGGCTGGTTGCGCGGCCCGTCGGTGTTCACGGTGTACACCCCGACCCCCCGCTCCCCATACTCCCCGGCGATCTCCTGCAGCTTCGGCAGGGACTTTATGCAGGGCTTGCACCAGGTCGCCCAGAAATCGAGGACCACCGGACCCTTCTTCAGCGCCTCCTCCAGGTAGAACTGCCCGCCCCCCAGCGTCGT
>JAPOZF010000286.1:9832-14708 GCA_026706165.1 Gemmatimonadota bacterium | reverse complement strand
AGCGGACACTGGACGAAGGCCTTGCCGGCGAACACCACGAGACCGACGCGGTCTCCCTCGAGCCGGTCGCGCAGCTCCCCGACCTGGTACCGGGCCCGCTGCAGGCGGTTGGGGCCGACGTCCTCGGCCAGCATGCTCCTCGAGACGTCGAGGGCGATGACGACGTCCACACCCTTGCGCTTGGCCATCGTCAGCTCGGCTCCGAACTGCGGGCCGCTGAGGGCCAGGGTGAGAAAGGCGAACCCGCAGACCGCGATGCAGTACTTCCAGTGCTGGCGGGGAACGCTGACGCTGCGGGTCAGTCTGCCGGCGACCTGAGGCGCCGCAAAGCGGGCGAGAGCGCGACGCTTGGCGGCAACCGCCCACAGCCCGAAAAGGGCGAGCAGCGGCAGGAGGAGCAGCAGCCAGAGGTAGCCGGGGTAGGCGAAGCGCATCGGAACCGCGGTCAGGGCAGCCGGCGGAAACGGGTGTTGGCCAGGACGAAACCGAGCAGCAGCAGGGCGGATCCGGTCCGCAGGAAGCGGCCGTAGCGTTCGCTGAAGTCGAGGTGGACGGCGCTCGTCACGGGGGTCGTCTCGAGCTTGCCGATCTCCTCGTACACCTGCTTCAGCTTTTCGCGGCTGGTCGCGTGGTAGTACTGGCCCCCCGTTGTTTCGGCGATCCGCCCGAGGATCTCCTCGTCGAATTCGAGCCCGCGTCCGGGACGGCCGGGAACCGGGTTGCTCCTGGCGCCGACGCCGATCGTGTATACCCGGATGCCCGTGGCCTCGGCCGCGGCGGCGGCGGTCATGGGGTCGATCTCCCCGGCGTTGTTGACTCCGTCGGTCAGCAGAATTACGACCCTGCTCTTGCCGTCGGCGTCGCGCAGCCGGTTGCAGGCATTGATCAGGGCCACCCCGATGGCGGTTCCGTCCCAGCTCCTCGAGGCTGTCTCGATCTCCCCGAGAAACTCGAGGAGGACGTCGTAGTCGAGGGTCAGCGGGCACTGGGTGAAACTCACACCGGCGAACACGACCATGCCGATGCGGTCGCTGTGCCTGCCGGAGATGAACTCAGACACCACTTCCTTGGCGACCTCCAGCCGGTTCGCTTCCCCGAGGTCCCTCGCTTCCATGCTGCCCGAGACGTCGAGAGCGAGCATGATGTCGATCCCCTCGGCGGTGACGTCGACAACCTCCTTGCCGGCCTGGGGCCTTGCCATCGCAACGATGAGGAGTGCGAGCCCGGCCAGCCGCAGCACCACCACGGTGTGGCGCAGGCGCACCCGGAGCCCGGGCCTGATGCCTTCGAAAGCCTTCAGGCTGGAGAAGCGGATGCTGCCGCGGTCACCGCGCTCTTCGCGCAGATAGCGGTACAGCACTGCCGGCAGCAGCAGCAGTGCCCCCAGCCAGATCCCGTTTTCGAAACGGAGATGCTCCTCCACTGGCTCCTATGCCTCCCCCGGGGCCGCAGAAGGGACCGCGCTTCCGCCTGAACCGGTCCCGGACTCCTCCGTTTCCCTCAGTCCTCCCGCGGGGCCTTCTTCCCGGGCTTTCGCCCGTTCCCGCAGCCAGTCCTCCAGACCCTGGACGATCTCGATTCCCCTTTCCGGGCCCGCTTCCGCTTCGGCGGCCTCCGGGACGTGACGGGCGAACTTGACGAGATCGGCGACCCTGAGGAAAACGGCCGCCTGGCGCTCGATCTCCCCGGGAAACCCGGGGATGCGGACGAGCGCCCCTTCGATTTCAGCGGTCGTCCGCTCCAGCGCCTCCACCCCTGCCCTGTCCTCGAAAAACCGCCGCAGGGTTTCCGACAGCAAGGTGTAGTGCCTCTTGTAAGCGCGGCGTGCCACCAGTCCCATGCCTGCGATTTTCCTGAATTCGGCGACGTAGTCGACAGGTGGAGGAGGGGGTTGGGCGGCGATGCCGCGAGCCCGGCGATCGAGATAGAACACCTTCAGAATCCAGGCCGCTGCCACTGCCGCCAGCGTCGCGAGCAGGGCGAGGAGCCAGACCGGAATCCCGCCGGCGATAACCAGCGGAGGCACGATCTGCCGCAGCTCGTCGTCATCCGGATCAGCGGGGCGGTGCTGCGCAGCAGGGTGTCCTTCCCCGCGGCGGCGAATCGGATCGGGATGGGGGGGATCGTCAGCTCCCCGAGGTCGAACGCCCGCACACGGCAGGTGGCGACCGCTTCGACCTCTCCGGCAGAGAGGGGCCGGGGGTTGACTGCGGGAGAAAAAGCTTCGACCGCCAGCTGCCGCGGAAGTATCTCTTCCATGCGGGGAAACAGCGGCGAGTATTCGGCCGGGTAGCGCAGGCGCAAGGTCAGGGTAAGCGGCGCCCCGATGCTGGCCGCGGCGCTATCCAACCGAGCGGAGACTTCGACGGCCGTTGCCGGGCCGGGGGCTCCCTGGGCGAGGGCGGCGACGACCGGGAAGAGGAACGTGGCGAATCCGCATGCCCTGAGCCGCAACAACGGACCGCGGTGCCGCGACATCCTCCCCCCTCTAATCGGCGGTGGTGTCGTCCGCTGCCCTGGCGACCGGGGCTTTCGAAACGTCGTCGAGGCCGAGCTTCAGATCCTCGAGCAGGTCGGTGCCGACCCGGTATACCGAGGCCACCCCCGTGCGCATGAGATAGGCGCTGCCGTCCACCTCGCCGACCCGGATTTCCAATTTCTCTTCGAGGTCGTCGGTGAGCTGAATGCGCACCGCCGGAACGTCGAGGCCGTACGAAGCGAGGTCTATGGCCGCATCCCCGGCGGCATCGACAGTGAATTCCTCGACCTCGATGCCGTCGATGTCGCCCAGCAGGCTGTTGAGTTTCCACGACTTTGCCTCGCGGTCCTCAGGCGCGGAGATGTGCCAGCCGCCGGTCGTGTCGCGCTCGGCCGTGAACGCCGGCTCTTCCCCCTGCCAGAGCTCGATCCTGCCGATGGCGTCGCGGTCCTCGACCGCTGCCGGCTGTTTGTCCCGCAGGTCATGCGCGCTCCTGCCGGCGGCGTTGACGAGGGTGGAATCGACCAGGAAAATCGGCGCGCGGCTGGGATCGAAGGCGAAGTGCTTCCCGTCTTCCTCCTCGAGGCCGATGGACAGCCGCTTCTCCGCCCGCTCCTCGCCCAGGAGAAGGGAGACTTCGAATATCGGCTCGGAAAGACCCCGATTCGCTTTCTCCTCATCTCCGGGTGTTTCGCTCACGAAGGACTGCACCTCGGAATTCGAAAGCTCACGCAACAGCTCCTCGACTGCGGAGGCATCCGCGCGCCGGTCGGCCGGCATCAGCCTCCAGCTGTCCTCTTCCTCCCGGACAACGGCGAGTTCCTCCTCGAGGGCGAAACCGGACAGGCCGATCTCGCGCACTTCTTCGCTGTCGAAAACCAGAACCCTGCGATCCCTCAGGTCGAAGATCCCCTTGTCGAGGTTGTCGAAGCGCCAGGCGCGCACGGTGAATATCTCCGGATTCTCACCGCTGCGCCGGGCGTACGCGTAGCGTTCGGTCGGACTGTCCGCCCCCAGAACGACGGTGTCGAGAACCGCCTCCGACAGCTCGATCAGAACCCGCAGTCTCGGATTGGCAAGGCCGTACTTCGCGGCCAGGCCGGCGTTTCCTGCGGCCGCGGCGCTGTCTTCGACGACGCGCTCGATCTCGGTCTCGCGCAGGTTGCGCAGATACCTCTCGGTCGCCTTCTCGTCGGCGTCGGCCGTCACCGGGGACTGCAGGCGCCAGCCGTCCGGGGTCCTGGCCACCGAGATTGCGGTGTCGGCGCGCTCGATGAAGATCCGCGCCGCTTCGTGATCGCTGAAGTCGAGCAGCTGCCTGGCTTTCTTCGCCGCTTCTTCGCGCTCCTCCCCTCCCTTTATCTCGTAGAAATAGACGAATGCCAGCAGGGCTGCGAAAACGGCGCTGATGACGAGGTTGGTCTTGAACCGCATCTCCTACTTCTCCGTCCCGGTTTTCGGGGTGAAGTCGCTCTTTATCCAGACGAGGATACAGGCATTGGCAATCCACCAGCCGGCGGATACCAGCTGCAGGGTCTCGTGGGGAATCGCAGCGAACCCGACCCCGACGACGAGTGCGCTGAAGGTCAGGGCCGCGGGCCATGACCAGGGCTCCCTGCGGTGCAGGCCGTAACCGGTCATCGCCAGTCCGACCGACAGGATGAAGTAACCGAGCCCGGCGAGGGTGTTGCCGTCGGCGACCGCCACCGTCGCCAGGCCGAAGAGACCGGTTGCCGCCGAGAAGTGGGAGTACATCAGCCAGCGGACAAACCCGGAAGAGTAGGCCGCGTAGCCGCGGCGCAGCATGATGACGAATCCCGACAGGGCGACGGCGAAAGGCAGCACGAACACCGAGACCCACAGCACCACGTCCCCCTGGTTGCCGACGAGGTTGATGGGGTTGAAGGCGGGGCGTTTCACGGGAATCGCCAGACGATCCTCGCTCTCGGTCACCCATTTCAGGGCCCCGATCAACAGCTCGCCGTTGGCCTGCTGGCCGAAGTACTGGTTGCGGGCGAAGTCGGAGTCCCCGAAGACCGCGAGACGGGTCCTGTCGCCGCTGGCGGCGCTGTCGGGATCGGCCTTGACCGCTACCGCCAGCGACAGGGGGCCCTGGCGGTCCTTTTCCGGATCGAACTCGACCTGCCCTCCCTCTCCTGCCAGCGGCGACAGATCGGTCTCCCCCCAGCTGCTGCGGTGGGTGAAGGCCAGGGCGGTGATTTCCGAGCCGGCGACCTCGTCCGCTGCCGGAGTAACCGAGCGCGCAAACGGGAAGAAGCTCATCGTGCCGGAGCCGATCTTTGCGGTGGCCGGGTGGTTGCCGTACTGGATCACGACGGGGACCGAAACGTCGGCGCCGAGGAGCTGCCCGATACCGCTCAGGTCGACGACGAAGTC
>JAPOZF010000286.1:0-9822 GCA_026706165.1 Gemmatimonadota bacterium | reverse complement strand
ATCCGCAGGCCGGCCGGTCCGTGGTTCGAGACCGTCCCCCTCCAGGACGGATGGGAGCCCGGTGTCGACACCTGGATCCGTGAGGACAAGAGCGTCCTTGCCCTTGCGGAGGAGGGCTTCGAATGCCACCGCCTCGACGGCCGACAACGGCTGCTTCGGGCCGAGGAGGACCAGCGTCTGCGCCGCTATCGGGGCGCCGTCGAGCCGGACGCCCTCGTCGATCTGCAGGTTCAACTCCTTCAGGCGCCCGTTGAGTATGCTGAACCCCTCCCCGCCGACTTCCGTCAGCATTCCCTCGCCGTGCCCGCCGATGAACGCAATGCGGCGCTCGCGGGCATCGAGGGCGCTCTTGATCGCGTTGCTCAGCGCCTCTTCGGTCTGTTCCTCGATGCGTTCGCTGTGCACCTTGCCGTCCCCCGACACCTCCACGAGGGAGGTTCCCCGGACGGTTACCCCGTGCTGCTTCCACTCCAGGGAGCGCTGCTGCGGATCGACTATCTCGTAGTCGAAGTTGCGCGTCTCGTAACTGTACTCGTCCATCAATTCGCGAAAGCGCATCGACTCGATCTCGGAAGTGAACGCCTTGACGGAAATGAGGCGGTCCTGCCGTTCGGCCCGGTCGAGAAGATCCCGCGTTTTCGGGGACAGGGTGAACAACCCGTCCGCGGTCAGGTCGAGACGGCTGTGATAGCGGTCGCCGATGAAGTTCACCAGGGTGACGATGCCGAGGGACAGCGCCAGTCCGAGCCCGGCGGCCAGGAGATCGCGCACGCTCCAGCGGCCCTTGCTCGACACGACGAAGAAGCCGGCGAGGGCAACCGCCAGAGGATACAGGATGACGCCGACCCAGAAGATCCATTCCGACTGGCTGTCGGTCAGCGCGATCGGGTTGAAGCCGGCCTCGCGCGGCCTGATGGAGATCAGGCCCTCGTCCGCGGCCAGCCAGCTGATCGCGTTGAGGATGAGATCGCCGTTTCCCTGGAGATCGAAATAGCGGTTGCTGGCAAAGTCGGAATCCCCGAAGAGGACGAGCCTGCCGCCCTCCTCCCGCTTCGCGGCGACCCCCAGGGCTACCGGGCCGGCCCGGTCGACGCCCTCGTCCAGCGATACCGTGCGCTTCCCCTGTCCGGGCTGGAGGGCGCTGAGATCCCGCTCGGCCCAGCTCTGGCTGCTCGTCGTTACCAGCTCCGCACCTTCGACGGATTCGGTCCCGACGAAGCGGACCGAGCGCGCCAGCTCGAAGAAGGTCATGGTGCCCGAACGGTGCTTGCTGACCAGCGGATGCTCCTGGTCGTAGCTGACGGCGACGGGGATGGTGAAATCGAGACCGAACAGGCTCCCGATTCCGCTCGTGTCGATGACGAAGTCGTCCCCCAACTCGACCCCCCATGAAGCGAACAGCGCCTCCAGTCCGCTCTCGTTGGCGGGGTCGAGGAGGGCGATGACCGAGCCTCCGGCGTCGAGGTAGCGCGCGATTGCCTCCGCTTCGGTGCTGAAGAACGGAGACTGCGGCCCGGCGATGACCAGCACCGCGCAGTCGCCCGGGACTTCGCCTGCCCTGGCGAGGAAAAGCGAGTCCTCGACCACGTAATCGATCTCCTGCAGGCGGTCCCGCAGTCTGCTGAGCCCGAGTTCGGTCTGGGAAACCCCCTTCTCTCCGTGGCCGACGGTGAGATAGACGAAGGACTGGCGGTCCCGGGTCACCTTGAGCATCGCGTTGGTGAGTTCCTTCTCGGTCAGCTCGGTCACCTTCTGCTGCTTCCCGCCCGACTCGACAACGACGGTGTTGTAGCGGCGGATGCCGTAGTCGCTCGTTCTCCGGGGATCGCGGTCGGGATCGACGAGCTCGAAATCGAAGGACCCGCTGTACGTCGAGTACTGCTCGAGCAGGCTCTCGAGCTTCTCATTTTCCCCCTTCTCCATGAAGGCGAGGACGCGCACGTCGCTGTCGAGCCCCTGCAGCGACTCCACCGTGAGGGGGGAGAGGCTGTGGAGCTTTCCCGCGGTGAGATCGTACCGCTGCGGGTGGGAACTGGTGACGAAGTTGACCATGACGACGATCAACAGCACCAGGATGCTCCCCCACAGGGCGTTGAGCCAGCTCGAGTACTGTTTGAACAGGGCGGGGTTGATCGCGGCGCAGACCGCGATCACCAGCACCCCCGCCCCGAGGCAGGCGAGCTGTACGCCCGTTTCCTCGGGATCGAGAGCCAGCGCCAGCGCCCCCATGAGTGCGAGGGCGGCGCCGGCCAGGCTGATGTGGGTGGTATACGCTTTCATCGCGATTCGATTGCCGTCCCCTTACCGCCGCCAGCGTCTCGACTCGATGACGCGGCCGGTGGCGAACAGGGTGAAGAAAACGAAGCTCAGGTAGAAGACGACGTCCTTGGTGTCGATGACGCCGCGCTGGAAGTCCTGGAGGTGCTGGATGATCGACAGGTACTGGAGGATCTTGGCCAGAGTCGGACCGGCGAAACTCGCCGACCAGTCGATCAGCCAGAGCAGCAGGAGGGCGCCGAAGGCGAGAAGCACGGCGACGATCTGGTTTTCGGTGACGGCGGATGCGAGAATGCCGACGCCGATGAAGGTGCCCCCGAGCAGCAGGTACCCGAGGTAGGCGGACCAGATCGGTCCCCAGTCCGGATCGCCGTAAACCTCGAGGATGCCGCAGTACACGAGGGTCAGGGCGACGATGGCGGTGTAGAGCGTGAAGCAGGCGAAGAACTTTCCGAGCAGGATCTGGGTCGTCGAGATCGGCGACGTCATCAGCAGCTCGATCGTCCCCGTTTTCTTCTCCTCGGCGAACAGCCGCATCGTCAGCATCGGCACCACGAGCAGCCAGATGAAGTCCATGACCGCGAAGAACTGGGTCACCACCATCTCGTTAAGGTTGAGGGGCGGCATGCCGCTGGCGTCCATGTACTGGGCCCGCTGGCTGTACTGAAGGCACCACCAGTTGAACTGCATCAGGATGTTGCGGAACAGGTAACCCGACAGGAACAGGAACACTCCGGCGATCACGTAGGCTACCGGTGACACGAAGTACGATCTCATCTCCTTGGAGTAAACGGCGAGCAGGTTGCGCATCTTCAAGCCTCCTCCTCGGTTGTCAAGCGCAGGAAAATATCTTCAAGGGTCATCTCGAGGCCGCGCAGCTCGCGCAGTCCGTAACCTCCGTCGACGAGCCGCTTGGCGACCTGGTCCCTGATCTCCCTTCCCGGAGCCGCGGTGACGATGAAGACCGTATCGGCGCCGCCGCTGCCGCCGGCGGTGTCCTCGCGCACCTCGATGACCCCTTCCACGCCCTCTATGGCCGAGCGGATTTCCTCCGGGGGCCCGGCGACCTGGGCGCGCAGCATCTCCCCTTCCTTCAACTCGGCGATCAGGCTTTCGGGCGTACCCTCCCCGACTATGCGGCCTGCGTTGATGATAACCACCTTCTCGCAGGTCATGCTGACCTCGGGCAGGATGTGGGTGCTGAGGATGATTGTGTGGTCTCCCCCCAATCCCCTGATGGTCTCGCGGATCTCGATGATCTGCTTGGGGTCGAGTCCGACCGTCGGCTCGTCGAGAATGAGAACGCTCGGGTTGTGAACCAGCGCCTGGGCGAGCCCTACCCGCTGCCGGTAACCCTTGGACAGGTGGCCGATTACCTGGCTGCGGACATGGGCGATTCCGGTCCGTTCCATGGTCTCGTCCATTCGCGCGCTGATCTCCGGACCGGGCACCCCCTTTATCCTGGCGACGAAACCCAGGTATGAATCGACCGTCATGTCGCTGTAGAGGGGCGGCAGCTCCGGGAGGTAGCCGATGCGCTTGCGGACCTCGAGCGATTCCTCGACCACGTCGTGGCCGTCGACCGAGGCGCTGCCGCTCGATGGCGGCAGGTAGCAGGTCAGGACCCGCATCGTCGTGGTTTTTCCCGCTCCGTTGGGACCGAGAAAACCGAGAATCTGTCCCTTGTCTACCCTGAACGACACGCCGTCGATGGCCGGCACGTCGCCGTAGTACTTCGACAGGTCGTTTACCTCTATCACCCTTTACACCTCCTGTTCAGTGTTCGGCAAGTCTGCTAATTGCGGCTCGTTCGCGCCTTGAAAAAGTGGATGAGCGGCTCTATGCAGGAAGCGGAAGTGTCGACGCGAACCTCGTCGACACCGAGACTTCGGAACAGCCGTCGTCGCGCTGCGTCGGCGTTGGCCTCCCCGGTCTGAAACAATTCGCGCACGCGGGGATCTCCGCTGTCGACGAGCAACCGGCCGCCCGTTTCGGCGTCGTGCAGGGCAAGCATGCCGGCGTCGGGCAGCGCCTCCTCGCGGGGATCGACCAGGTTGACGGCTATTGTGTCGTGGCTTCGGCTCAAACGCCGCAGCGCCATATCGTAGCCGCTGTCGCGGAAGTCGGAAATGATGAAAACAACTCCGCGGCGGTGAACCACCCGGTCGAGGTATTCCAGCGCCGTGGCGAGCGAGGTCCCGCGCCCCCGCGGTTCGAAGTACAGCAGTTCGCGGATCACGCGGAGAACGTGGCGGCGCCCCTTCTTCGGCGGCAGAAAGACCTCGACCTCGTCCGTGAAGATGAGCAGCCCGACGCGGTCGTTGTTCTTTATGGCGGAAAAAGCGAGCAGCGCGGAAATCTCGACGCCGATCTCCCCCTTCATCTTGTCGGTGCTTCCGAAGGCCCCCGAACCGCTGGCGTCTACGACCAACAGCACCGTCAGTTCCCGCTCCTCGTCGAAAAGCTTGACGAACGGCCGGCCGGCGCGGGCGGTCACGTTCCAGTCGATGCTGCGAACGTCGTCCCCCTGCTGGTACTCCCGGACCTCGGCGAACTCCATTCCGCGCCCCTTGAACACCGAGTGGTATTCCCCCGCGAAAAGGCTGTTGACGACGCTGCGGGTGTGAATCTCGATCAGCCGCACCCGGTCGAAAATTTCCCTGGGTATCAAGTGGACCTCACGGAACCTCGACGCCGTCGAACAGCCGCCTGACGACCTCCTCCGAGTCGATCTCCTCGGCCTCGCCTTCGTAGCTGACCACGATGCGGTGGCGCAGAACGTCGGCTCCCACCGACTTGACGTCTTCCGGGGTAACGTATCCCCGCCTGCGGATGAAGGCGTGCGCCCGTGCCGCCCGCACCAGGAAAATCGTCGCCCTGGGAGAGGACCCGTATTCGATGAGAGCGGCGAGCTCTGACATTCCCGCCCCGGCGGGGTTGCGGGTAGCCTGCACCAGGTCGACGGCGTAGTCCTTGATCTTGTCGTCGACATACACCAGGCGTACCGAGTTGCGGAGCGCACGTATGTCGTCGAGGGACACCACTGGCTCGACCTCGATTTCCCCGTCCTCGGCCATGCGGTCGAGAATGGAGCGCTCTTCCTCCCGTGACGGATACCCGACCCTGACCTTCAGCATGAAACGGTCTATCTGGGCCTCGGGGAGAGGATAGGTGCCCTCCTGCTCGATGGGGTTCTGCGTCGCCATCACCAGAAACGGATCGTCCAGGGGGTAAGTCTCTTCGCCGATCGTCACCTGGCGTTCCTGCATCGACTCGAGGAGGGCGCTCTGCACCTTTGCCGGAGCCCGGTTGACTTCGTCGGCAAGCACGAGGTTGGCGAATATCGGGCCCTTCTTCGGCCGGAATGTACCCGAGACCTGATCGAAGATGAGCGTACCCGTCAGATCGGCGGGAAGCAGGTCGGGGGTGAACTGAAGCCGCTTGAAGTCGCCCCCGATTATCCTGGAAAGGGTGCTCACCGTCAGGGTCTTGGCAAGCCCAGGAACGCCTTCCAGCAGAACGTGGCCGTTGCACAGCAGGCCGATGACGAGGCGTTCGACCATGTGGCGCTGGCCGACGACCACGCGGTCCATCTGCTGCAGGATGAGATCCACCGCCTGGGAGTCGCGTTGGACGCGTTCGGTTATGGCGTTGATGTCGATATCGGTCGTCACGGAATCCTGTCTGAACCCGGTGACTGCCGCCAGGAAGCCACCCCTGGTTTTTCCAGCCCTGCAGGTTGCCGGATAATTGCGTCGTTCGGGAGAACTCCGATCCGATGGGTGAGAGAACCTGCCTCGATCATCGCTGGTCAACCGGTGGAACTGGGTCGGCCTTACGGGGAGCTGGCCCCTTCCTGGAACTTGACCCATTCCTCGGGAGCCTTGCCGACGTTGGGCAACAGCCGCCGGGCGCTGGCGGCGAGTTCCGAATCGGGATAGCGGTCGATAACCAGGCGATAGGACTCGCGGGCGCGCGCGTAGTCGTCGAGGTACTCCTCGGAGATGAACCCGACCATGAACTGGGCGTCGTCGGCGTACTCGCTGCTGCCGTACTTCTCGAGCAGCCGTTCGTAGTGCCCGATCGCACCGCGCATGTCCCCCTCCTGCTGGGTGATCATGGCCAGCATCCGCAGTGCTTTCGGAGCGGACTCGTGCCGGGGATAGCGTTCGAGGAAATCGCCGAACCGTTCGGCAGCCAGGTTCAGGGAGGTGCTGTCCGTCGCCGCCGCCTGCGCCGCGGCTTCGGCGGCGGCCATCGCCTGTTCGGGGGTTTCCCGGGAACACGCGATGGAGAACATCCAGGCCGCCGCGGCCATCGCCAGGATCCCCGGGCCGACCCGGCCGGGGAGCCTGCGGGGCTCCGCATTGGACGCGGGGATCTGTGTGCGGTTCCCCGACCGGGACCCGCAACCGGTGTTTTCTGCTGGGTAGCGCTTCAATCTTTACTGGAAGCCTTTTTCTTTCCGCCCCCGCCGTCGCCGTTTCCGGAACTTGCCGCTTTGTTGTCGGATTTATCGGACTTGCCAGAGGACGGAGCCGACTCCTTCGCCGCTTTCTCCGCCTGTTTGTACCCGTCGCTTCTGTAGTCGGTTATGTAAAATCCGGACCCCTTGAACAGGAGTCCCCCGCCGGCCCCGATCAGGCGCTTGACCTTGCCCCCACAGCCCTTCTGCGGGCATTCGGTCAGAGGGTCGGCCGTTATACTTTGAAACTCTTCAAAGGTCGTACCGCATCTGGGACATTCGTACTCGTATGTCGGCATCGCTTATTGGCGGAACGGGCCGGGCAAAACAGTCGGTTCGGTCAGTCCGGGGGTTTGGAGGGGTGATTTTTCAAAAATTTCCAAATATAGCCCCGGTGCGAATGCGCGCAAGATCAGGCTGGATATGCCCTTAGGTTCTCTGCACCTGAAGGAGGTCGGGCTGGAGCGGGAATCCGCCTGATGCGGGAATGCTTCATGGAGAAAATCCCGGAAGGTCCCGGTCGCCGAATGCCCTCACCCGCCCGCGGGGATCGATCATCAGCAAGGTCAGCTCGGTATTGACACGCCGCCCATCCGGGAAACTGACGCGGCCGGCCGCCCCCTCGTAGCCCCGCATCTGCGCCAACCATTCCCGAAGAGCCGCCCGCGTCTGGTGCCCTTCCTCCCATCCTCTGATCAGCATCGCGGCGGCGTCGTACCCATGGACCGCAAGCCCGGGGTCACGGCGGAACCGGGTGCGGAATTCATCCGTAAAGGCCCGGGTCGAAGCCGCTCCGAATCGTCCGGAAACAAGAACCCCCCCTTCGACGTATTTCCTCTCGATCCGGCCCATCTGACGGATTTCCTCCGGGCGATACCAGATATCGTTCCCCAGCACCTTGCCCTCCAACCGAAAGAAGCGCAGCTGCGCTGCGATGGTGCGGGCGTCGTCGAAGCTCTCCACCACTACCGCGATGCCGTCGATGGTATCGATGAATATCTCCGTCGAATCCGGGGGTTCTTCGATCGTCTCGACGGGGGCTTCCAGGAGCTCGTAGAAGGTCCCCTCCCCGGTATCGGTGGTATCGAGAAGGGCCAGCGACAGCGAGTCGAGCACGGCCATGGAATCGACCGGATCCGGGGACGGCATCAGCCCGAACCCGGCCTGTCTGAGGGCCTCGAACTGGTCCTTGAAGTCGGTGGTCTCCTCCGGGACGTACCAGTCGCTGTGTACGACATCTCCACCATTGCTTTCCGCCAGTTTGACAAAGGCGCGGTGGAAATTCCATCCATATTCGGTCAGCGGGGCGAGAACCGCGAGATTGCCAAGCCCGAGGACGAGGGTGGCGTACTCCGCCAGGGCGCGTCCCTGTACTTCGGGAACCACGTTCAGCTGGAAAATGTGGCGCCCGAGCGTGTCGAGACCGCTCTGCTGCGCCAGCGGGGCGATCAGGGGGATGCCAGCCGCTTCCGCCACGACAGAAGCCGCTACGCAGGCGGGACTGAAAACCGGGCCGATTATGGCGACGACATTCCGGTCCCTGGCCAACGACTGCACAGCCGACACCGTCCGCAGCAGGCTGCTTCCATCCCCTTGTGGAATTGAAGCGGAGGAGCCGCGTCCTCCCACAAGCCGGCGCTGGCCGGTGTCGACGATCCGGAGCTCGAAGGGCTTTCCCATCCGGTCGTTCGCCATCTGAATCCCAGCGAGGAGCTCTTCACCCGCGTAGCTTCGCGACCCGCTCAAAGGCATGGGTATGCCTATCGCCGGACGTCCGTCCGGGCCCGCCCCCGACCCGGTTGCGACCCCCGATGTGGAAGGGAATCCGCCGGTCCCGAATTCCCCGTTCCCCTCGCGGACTTCCCGGTCGCCGCCCAGCGTCCTGCGAGCGAGGGCGGCGAACAGACCGTTCTCGACGCTGTCGAGGTAGGTTGCCAGAGCCGCGTGGCTGCGTTCCTTCCACCCCAGGCGGGAATACCACCGGGCTTCGCCGAACAGCAAGGCGTCGCGGAAACGCCCGGCGCCGAGCTGCCGGCGGATTCGCTCCCGCTCCTCTGTGGATACCGCCCGGTTTCGAACGATACCCGCAAGCCTTTCAGCGGCGCTCGCCTGGAGGGACAACGGCCCGGGAGCTGCAAGAAGACCGGCGTACTCCGCAGCGGCTTCCCGGTACAGCTCCAGTTGGAAATAACAGTCCCCCGCCACGAGGCGGGCATCCGCAGTGTAGCGACTGCCGGGATAGTCGCTTTCTATCCGGCGGGCGGCTTCCAGGGCTTCCCTGAACCGGTCCAGGCGCACCAGAGCCCAGCTGGCCAGCAGCAACGCCGCGGAGGTGCGCTGATTCGACGGCAGGGCGCTGACCTCTTCGAGCGCGCGCAGCGCTTCACCGTAGTTCCCTTCGGCGTAGGCCGATACGCCGCGCGCGAACTTACTGTCGGCCTCGGGGGAGTATGAGTGTTGCGGAAGCGGTTGCGCCGGGGCGGGGCTCGAAACGGAAGGGAGTGCCCCAATGGACAGTAGAGCCGTCGTAAAAAGGCCCTCCCCGAGAACCCGCGCCCCCCGGAAGGGCCTGTTCCACTTGGATAAGAAACGCCACATGTGTATGTGAGAGCGTAATTTATGGGCGGGCAGCCCCACTGTCAATCGTTGTCGCCCCCGTCCGGCTCCGGTATATTCCATTCCTGCCAGGTTGCCGATTTCAGGGGGGTCAGTCATGGATGTCAGCATGGAAAAGCCGGGCATGGACCCGGAAAAGCTGCGGGAATTCCTGTCCCAGCAATACCATACGGAGGCGGAGGCAGCTCCCCATTCGGAGACCGCTGGCACCGGGGATGGAGAACCTGCTGCCCCACCCGGGGAAAAACTGAACTTCAGCCTGAAGCCGGAGGAACTGATTTCCCACCTCGACGAATTCGTAGTCCGGCAGGAGGAAGCCAAGGCGATCCTCGCCACCAAGATCTGCACCCACTTCAACCGTCTGAATCTCCCCGCCGATGACGAAGACCTGTTCGTGGGATCGATAAAGAACAACGTCCTGATGATCGGCCCGACCGGTGTGGGCAAGACCTTTCTCGTCAAGC
>JAPOZF010000454.1:3912-14724 GCA_026706165.1 Gemmatimonadota bacterium | reverse complement strand
TCGTACAGGTGCACGGCGTACCCTGAGAATGAATCCTCGAACGCCCCTCCTTCGACATCGACCAGCTGCTTTGCGACGCGCACGGCGGCGCGCGGCGCCAGTCCGGGGTCCGCCGCCGGCAGCGTGAAGCGGGCCCTGACCGGCTCGTCGCGGCCGTTGACGGCGATCAGGAAGTAACCGCCGGGGGTTTTCCGCAGGGACAGGTGCAGGGCCCCGTACCCCAATTCCTCGGCATGCATGTCGGTCTTGATCGCGTCGACGCCGGCGGGGCCCTCGATGATTTCCACCCCGAGCGGCTGCAGCGCCTCCGGCGTCAGCAGGAAGGGGGCGAGGGTGCGCAGCTCCGCGGTCAGGTCCGCCCACTGCGCCCAGTACCCGGGGGACGATTCGTTCACCCACCATTCCTCGTCGCCGGCCCCGTAGTGGAAGCTGAAGTAGGTGACGCCGGTGATGCCGCGGGCGACGGCCATGTAGGTCATGCAGCGGACCTCCGTCATGGTCGGGGGCCGGTCTCCTTCGCCTCCCTGGAGCGGCGCCATCTGCACGTACATCCATCCGAGCTTGCCTTCCCGGCCGGCGCCGGCGCCCTTGACGACGGCGTCGGAGAACTGCGCCATGTGGGTCAGCGGAAACAGGGGGACGGGATAGACGTCGTCGGAGTGGATGTCGGCGACGTGGCGGTACTCGCGGTGGTCCCTCTCGTAGCCGTAGGCCAGGTTGAGCCACACCGGATGGTCGGGATCCAGCCTCTTGATCAACTCGTATGCCGGCAGAAGCTCTTCCGGGGGCATGGTGTAGGGGAGGTCGAGGTGGGGTTTGCCCTCGTCTCCGGGTCCGGGCTTGCGGATGTTGGGCTCGTCCTCCAGATCGTAGACCAGCAGCCCGGGGGCATCGCGGACGGCGCGAACGATCCGTTCGACCTGATCGAGGTTGCGGCAGATGCCGTTGCCCAGGTGAACCGCCGCGTACATGCCGTTGGCGTAGGCGTCGTCGACGTCGGCGCGGAAGCTTTCCGGGTCGTCCCGCTGGCCGTGGGTGTTGACCATGTTGAAGCCCTTCTCCCCTGCCTCGGGCAGGGAGAAGTGCCAGTGCGCGGCCCAGGCGATGCCGACCGGGAAGAAAGGCGCCCCGTTCACGTAGAGTCCTTCGTCGCGGATTTCCACCTGCTCGACCGGTGGGGGCGGCTTTCCCCAAACCGACAGAACGCTCAGTGCCACGACAAACCCCGCCCGCATGAGCACCATATCAACGACCTCCTGCTCCAAGGTTTCGGGAACTGCTGATTTGCGGTTCCGGATTGTCTGACTGTCACCCGGCAGGCGAAACCGCTCGCGACGACGTTCCTTTCGCCGGATCCAGCCTGCCCGGGGCAGAGTTTTTCCGCAGGGTCAGGATTCATGCGGCGATTTCGTCATGCCTTGGCGGTTCGGGACCCATTCTCGCCGGTACCCGGTCACGCCTTCGGTACCACGAAAACTTCCACTTCCTCGATGACGATGTCCCGGTCCGCTTCCGGGTCGGAGGCGGCGAGCTCGACCTGCAGCTCGTTCCAGCCCCAGACCGCCGGGGGAGCGCTCAGCGCCAGCCAGCAGGTCGCGAAAGGAGGATCGGGGGCGGGAAAAAAGCTCTCGGCCACTTCCCGCGAATACCCCTGACGCATATATGCCGCGACCATTTCTTCGTCGGGTGGCTGGCGGTAATCGACGCGCACCTCGTTGTCGCGAACCCGCAGGTCGGCGGGGGGAATCGCGGTGCCGTTGACGGCCACCTTCAGGCGGTCGCGCAGCGTCATGTGGAAGGCGCGGAAGAGCAGCATGGCCGCCTTGGCCTCGTTCAAGTGCTCGCGAACGGCAAAGCGGTAGACCCCTGCCGAAGCACCCGGACCGCGGTGGAGTACGACTCGCTGCGCCTTGACGGCACCCGTCGAGGTGCGGTCGAGCCCGAATCCCCTGTACCCTCCCCAGGTGGCGTCGAATATGTAGTGCCGCCGGCCCTGGAGGACCCGCTCCAGTTTCAGGTCACAGGCGTCGAACAGCGCAAAAGGATAGAAGGGTGGGTGCGCGTTCCCCCAGTCGTTCCCTCCATGCATGTACTCGAAGTGGTTGTACAAGGAGATGCCGTCCGCTCCGGCGCCGTACATGTTCAGGGCCAGGGCGCGCCGGGTATCCTGGGAGATCGGTTCCTGCTTGAGACGGCGGCGGGCCCCGACGCTGGTCCAGGGCATAATGCCCGGGTAGAGCATGCAGCCGGATGGCCGGGTGAGCCCGGCGAACTCCTCGTAGGCGACGTTGAAATCGGCGTGCATGGTGTCGGCCGGGGCGATGTAGTCGACCGTTCCATCCCGGACCCACCTCTCGACGTCGAGACCCATGTTGCGGCATTCCTCCAGCGAGGAAAACACGCGCGCTCCGAACACCCTCGGCTTGCGCGAGTGCCGGGAAGGTTCGTCGAGGACCGCGCGGATCCCCCCCAGCATGCCGGTCATCAGGCCGCGGCGGTCGTTCCCGGTGTCCGGTGGAAAGTAGCGGTGGTCGCGGTAGCACAGCTCCACCCCGTCGACGGCGAAGCGCCGCGCCACTTCGGTCACCACCGAGACGATGAAGTCCCGCACCTCGTCATGGGTGAAGTCCAGGGGCTGGCTCTCCCGGTAATGCTCGCCCTCCCGCGGAGACTCGGCGATCAGGAACCGGGGGTTGTCGACGATGAAGCCTGCCCCGGCCCCGACCCCCTGGGCCGTCGAGACGGCGCCGTGGTTGTCGTTGACGCGAAAACCGGCGAAGCACTCGATGCCGCGGCGGTGGCATTGATCGACGAGGACTTCGAAGGGCTGCACTCCGGAATCGAGCAGGGGCAGGAAGCGCCGGTGCTGGGGCCGCGCGTCGTACTCGAAGTCGCCTCCGCGCCAGTACACGGACCATCCCTGGGTGTATACCTCCTGGATGAAGGTATCGATTTCGGCGGCGGCGACGGCGTCGATCCAGCCCCTCAGATCCTCTTCGCGAACCGGATCCGGAAGGTACCGGGAGGCGACGCTGGAAGGGTCGCTGACGTACAGGATGCGGCGGTCGCCGCGCGGTTTCAGATCGTTGGAACCAGGCATTCTTCAAACCTCCTGGCGGCGAACCGCCCGGTTTGCGGAACAGCTGTCAAAAGGTCATCACCGGGTTGAAGCTTCCCCCCGCCAGGTAGTCGATGCCGTACCAGACGCCCGCGGTGACGAACTGGCCGAGAATCAGCCCCATGAAGAAAGGGCGGCTGCGCAGGTAGAGATGGATGCCGCCGTATTTCATCACCACGGACTTGATGGCCCAGGCCAGGAAGACGCTGAAGAACATCATGCCGAAAACGGCGCTGGTGGGAAAGCCCAGCGGGTGGATGGGCCACCAGGAAAAGCGCTGGCGGCCCAGCATCAGCAGGCCCATAACGGTGGCGCCGGCGGCGGTATAGCCCCAGTTCTGCCAGTGGGGACCTTCGATGGTCTCTAGCCGGGCGGCGGCGATCTCGTAGGGGAGCCGGGCGGACCCCAGGAAAAAAACGTCGGCGTTGACGCCGCCGTAGCGGTAGCTCAGCTCGAGCATCGACCATACCGAGCTGCACAGGGTGATTGCGATCGCCGCCAGCATTGCCCAGAAGATCAGGCGCATGCCCTTGCGTATGGTTTCGGCGGCGATTTTCAGGGCATTGGCGGAGGAGGCCATGACGAAGGTCAGGATATCGCTGGCCCACACGTAGGTAAAGGCGAAAGCCATGATGCCGGAAGCACCCAGGACGCGGGTGCCGAAGCCGGCGGTGACGAAGTCGGAGGCGATCATCGGGGCGAAGATGAAGGCCAGACCCCCTTCGGCGACCACGCGGGTGATCCCGATGAAGAGAACGAAGGCGAAGAACAGGTAGACGGGGGTGACCCAGCCCGGCAGCCCCGACTGCCACAGCCAGACGCCGACGAAGAGCAGGCTGCCGGTCAGCAGGAGCACGGCTGCCCGGTAGGAGAGGATCTCGTCCGAGTCGTCGACCTCGCTGGCAGAAGAAAGGGCCTTGCGGAAAACCTGGCGCAGGTGGTCGCGGGCCGTCCACAGGCCGAACAGGACGAGCATGATGACCGCCCCGAAGCCCTGGTGCACGACGATGGAGCCGGTGTAGGCGCTGTAGTTGCCCAGGAGCGGATCGAATTCCTGGACGCCGAGCATGTTGAGGATGCCCTGCTCGACAGTGTTGAGCAGGTAGAAGAAACAGAGGCCGAAGGCAATCTCCCTGTTGATGAAGTAGGAGAAGCCGAGCATCTGGAAGCTCACGTTCAGGGGCACATGCACGGAGTCGCGGAAGAGGGGAATCGCGGCGCCGTACAGGGAGACTCCCGGTATATGGGGGAAGTAGTGGTTCAGACCGTTGAGGCTCTGCAGGACGGCGGGGAGGGCGAAGCCGGCCCACATCACCGGGTTCCTGAAGAAAGGACCGATGATCCCCGGCCGCTCGCCGCCGTCCTGAATCATGGCGATGGGCAGCTGCACAAGCGGGAAGACGAGGCGTTCGCGCTCGACCCACTGCTTCCGCAGGATGACGGTGATCGAGATCATGGCCAGGTACACGGCGATGATGAAGGACAGCCAGAAAAACAGGGGTGGCAGCCACATCCCCCACGGTATGCCGCGTCCGTGGGGAGCGCCTTCGTAGAAGTCCTTTACATCGGCGAATTCCCTGAAGGGGATGATCCAGTCGGGGATGTGCGGCAGCAGAAGCTTGCTCCACTCGTTTTCCGGCGAGGCGTAGTAGACGACGCCGGTGATGTCGGGGAGCAGGAAGGAGGTGAACCCCCACTCGGGAATGGCGGTGGCGACGATCCACATGATGTAGACGAGGGCAAGCTCGGCCCGGCTCAGCATCCAGGAACGGCGCAGCAGGCCGAGGAAGGAGTTGAAGAACAGGACCAGGAAGAAGAAGAGGATGATGGCGGCGGGGGTGTTGAAGTAGGAGGCGATGCGGGAGCCGTGCAGCACCATGTTGCAATACGGCACCCCGCTGCCGATGGCGGCAGCCCCCAGAGCGCCGATGAGGAACGCGCGAACGGTAGGTCGGAGGGAGGGCGGGTTCGAGTTCAGGACGGGCCTCCCGGCGGGAAGGACGACCGGGGAAGGGCGTTGAGGGTACCCGGGTTTCTCGAACCTGTCAATGAACCCTTTCACGGTCCGGCGGGCGGTTCCGAGCCGGGAGGGGAAGTAACCTTAACTTGCTGCAGGACAGCATGTTAAGGGACTATGTGCCAATTGAGAAAGTTCTTGACACACAAGCTTTTGCGTTCCTTATTTATCGGGTCCAATCATAACAAGGTGCACTTAAGTGCAGCAACCTACACTCAATCTCAGGAGGATTGAAACCATGCGAAAGCTGCTTTTGCTGCCGCTGGCCGTGGCCATGATGGCAATACCGGCGTCGGCGCACCAGGGCGACGGCCCGTTTCTGGCCGCTCAGTTTCCGGACGACGGGTTGCCCACGATCGACGGGAACATTTCCGAGTGGCAAGCGCTTCCCGACCATTTCCAGGTTCTGATCGAAGATACGAGAAACGCCTACGCCGAGAGGAGCGGGGGCGAACTCGACAAGGCAGACCTGGACTTCGGCTTCTGGGGGGGTTACAACGCCAACAGCGATCAGTTGTACGCGGCGGTCTGGGTTTTCGACCAGCTCCACGTGAGAGATGCTCCCGACGCCACGGACTGCACCTGCAACGATGACAACTACGAGTTTTTCACCGACGGCGATCACTCGCTCGACGACGCCGCCTACGGCAACGGATGGTGGAACATCGCGGTGCCTCCGGTTGAGGGTAAGAGCCATACCCCCGATGTCGGGTTTCACACACAGCCCCCGCACTTCGTGTACGCCACCTCTTTCGAGGGCGAGGAGTTCGGCGAGAGCACTTATTACTACGAAGTGGCATTCACTCCCTGGGACGACTTGCAGAGGGACGGCGACGGAAACGACGCCGGCTCCGTCCAGTCCACGCTCGATCCGGGCGAGATTATCCATTGGGAGATGATCGTCACGGACGACGACGCCGAGCTGAGCCATGCCGAACAGTACCCCAACGGCACCTGGAAGAACGACGGCTGGTGGTCCCTCGGGGTAGGCGCTGCCCACAGCGACAGGGCTCCCGATTGGGAGCTCGACACGGATATCACCAGCGCCATGCCCACGGCGGTGGAGAGCAAGACCTGGGGCCGCCTGAAGTCCCGGTTCCGCTAATCTTCACGGATCGAGGCTGATCGATACGATCAGGCGAAATCTTTTCTGAGGATACTGAACGAGGGAGGGGTTCGATGACCTCCCTCGTTTTTCTTTTCATGCCCTGCAAGGGAGTCGGGAGACGCCATATGTACGGATCTCCCTCCATGACGGGGGCGGCCCTCTGGGCCGCGATCCTGCTGCTCTGGTCGAATCCGGGTTTTGCCCGGGAACAGCCGGGTTACCGGATCGATACCGGGAAGCGGCAGATCACCGTCAACACGGACAAGCACTGGGGCCAGTGGCTCCTGGGCGATCTGGATCAGCCGGTCGATTCGGTCCGCCAGGACGTCCTGGAACTGCGGATGAAGGACGGCGGCGGGGATGCCCTGCTCGTCCCCCGCGAGTTCCGCCGGCAGGTTGACGCGCTGACCGACGCGCCGGCCTTCAGCCACGTCATCGACGCCAGGGACGAGCAGCAGTTCATCAACGTCCTCGAGGGTCCGCGAGCCACCGGCGGCGTCAAGAACGCCGGCTCCAACCTGGCGCTCGCCGAAGGCGCCATCGACCGGGGGGACGACCGCTACCGGACCTACTGGCAGCCCGACCTGGACGAGCCGTCGTTCAAGTGGTGGATCGAGTTCGACATGGGCCGGCTGGTTTCGGCCGAGAAGATCATCCTGCGCTTCGTCGACGAAGAGCTGGGGGACCCCTTCCTGCAGTTCCGGGTCCTGGTTTCTACCGGGTTGCTCAGATTCGACAGCAAGGTGCGGCCGCTGGACTACCGCACCGTCGGCGGCACCACGCGGGGGATTCGCGACCAGCGGGAGTTTGTGTTCGACCTCGAACCGGACGTGAAGGCCGACCCGGATTTCACCGGGACGCCCGTACAGTACGTCCGCATCGTCGTGACCGACAGCAATCTGGACCGGGCCGGGGAGGTAACCCGGGAGGTCTATGAGAACGACCTGTCCCCGGATAGCCGGGGGAGAATCGAGTACTACCTCAAGAGCTTTGACGGCGACGAGGTCCTGACGACCCGGGAAGTGTATGAGACCGTCGAGACAGAGGAACCCGACCGCCTGGGCTCGGTGCGCTGGTATCGGAGGGAACGCCCGCGCCTCGCGGACGTGCAGGTCATCGCGACCGGCGACAACATAGCCCTCGGGATTCTCGAGAGGGGTGGCCGGCTCACCTATCTGGGCAAGGTCCCGGATATCCTGACGAATGCTTTCAACGGCAGCTTCCTGGACGAATGGCGTTCCACGCTCAACATGAAACCCGGACAACCCCGGGCAGAAGAGGGCGGGCCGCTCATCGTCGATCTGGGAGCCTTGTTCTGGGTGGACGCCTTCCGCATTCTCGGCAACCCGAAAGCGGCCCAGTACCCGCTCTGGGGGTGGACGGTCCGGGTTTCGGACGGTTCCACGGCCTCGGACGGCACCCCGATCTGGAACCGGGTCTCCCCGCCTGAGCGGGAACGCAACGCGACCACGGACAGGTTCATCTATGCGGAGGACCGTTTCGAACCGCTTCGAACCCGCTTCATCGAATTCGTCCACCTCGACGGCTCCAACACCGCGGTGCCCACGCATGTCGGCATCCGCCAACTGCAGGTGTTCGGCGAGGGACGTGTCGCCGGGGTGGTTCTCACTTCCCCCCTGATCGAGTTCAAGGACAGGAGCAACCGGCGCCAGGCGCGCGCCCTGACCCGGGTGGAATGGGTCGGCGACACTCCTCCGGGGACCCGCATCGAAGTCCGTACCCAAACCGGGAACGAGGTCGTTCCGAAGTGGCGGTTCTTCCTCACCGATGGACAGGAGGTGACCCGCGACAAGTACTGGCACAGGAGGACGAGAGAGAAGGACAGGGGCGATTCGCTCGCGACCTTTACTCCGGGGGTTGATTGGAGCGCCTGGAGCAGGGCCTACGAGCATTCCGGAGACCGGTTCGTCTCCCCCTCGCCGCGCCGGTTCCTCAAACTGGAAGCCAGGCTGATTTCGGACCGGCCGGATGCCGTCGCCACCCTGGACTCGATTATCGTCCACTTCACCGATCCTTTCGCCAGCCAGGTCCTGGCGGAGGTAACCCCCCAGATCGATGTCGCCAGCGGCGTGCCCGACACCTTCTCCGTCTTCGTGCGGCCGCTGTTCCGGGCCGACGAGCCGGATACCAGCACCCGTTTCGACGAGATTCGGCTGCTGGCTTCGCATCGAACGGATATGGAACTGATCGAGGTGCGTGCAGGCGGGCAGGAGGCGCTCCTGGCAGGCGAAGAAGCCGAAGTCGAGGTATTCGGGGACGACGGCCGGGGCGGTTTCGTCAATGCAGCGGGAGACCGCCTCGAGGTCGTCCCGACCCGCGCCGACACCTTGTGGATAAAGCTGCCGGGTCTCGTGAACTACGACGCCGGCAGCCCCCCGGTCTACTACCGCATCGCCGCGGCGGGAGACGAAGCTCCGCTCGACAAATCCGGCGGCGTGCTGACCCAGGCGGCATGGAGCCGGTTGCCGACGGAGCCGCTCAACGAGCAGGGCCGCATCGACTATTTCGAGGTCGCGGCCGCCGATCCCGGGACGGGGGCTCAGACTCTGCGCCAGGTGAACGAGGCCGAGTACAACGAACTTCCCTTCGAGTCACAGGGCCCGGTGCGCTACTACCGCGTCCTATTCGAGGGGGAAGAGGTGGCCCTCGGCAACGACGGCGAGCCCCTGACCGCACAGAGCAACGGGCCGGTGCTGCGCGAAGGCGAGGTGGTGGAGCTGCGCTTCCGTTCCCGCATCTTCGTGAGCGGCACGACCTTCTCCGCCGAGGTGGCCAACTCGGAGGTCGCCGACACGAGCATCCCCGAGCTCTGGCAGAAGGCGGACTCCGGCAACGCCATGGAGGGGATCGACGGGCAAGGGACGGCGGTCATCACCCCCATCGGCGACCAGCAGGCGCTGTCCGCTCTGGAGATCTGGCCGAATCCCTTCACTCCCAACGGCGACGGCATCAACGACCGGCTGAGACTCCTGCTTTCGGTGTCGAACGTCGATGCGCCGCGCCGCATCGAAGCCCGGTTCTTCACCCTGGCCGGCGTAGAGGCCGCGGTGGTGTCCCGCGAGCAGGCGGGGGGCGAGTGGGTGCTGGAATGGCAGGGCCGCCGCGGCAACGACGACGAAGGGGAGCTGGTGGCGCCCGGACTCTACATCTGCCGCGTCCACGTGGACAGCGACGCCGGCTCGGACAACACCGCGGTCCGGCTCGTCAGCGTGGCGTACTGAGAAGGAGGTCCACCACCATGCCCGCCAGGGGTTTCGTTCACGGGTTGGCCGGCCTGCTTGTCGGACTGGCAGGGGCCGCAAGCCTCGACTCCCGCACCATGCTGGTGATCGGCAGCCCCGAAGCCGCCGGGAGCTGGGAACTCGACGTCCCGGCGCTGACGGTGGACAGCCGCACCTGGATCGAGTCGGCCGGACGCCTGGAGGCAGACCTCTACCCAGACTACAACGAGGCCACCGGGGGAATCCTCAATCTCGACTATTCCGAGACCCACGTGATGCCGATCAGGGTCGCGCCGGACTTCAACCTTTCCCCGGGCTATCTCGAGCGGGGCGGCTGGGAAAAGGAGCGGGCAACCGAGCGCACCGAGGGGTTTTTCGAACGCGCCCTGGATGGAGACATCAACACCGTCTACAACTACCGGGGTGATTTCGGAGGCCCGGAGGGAACGCCCCGGCCCACCGTCGACCTGGGGAACATTTTCCCGATCAACCGGATCGTCTTCTTCACCCACCGCGATTCCACCGAAGAGTACGCCGATGTTTTCCGACTGTACGTCGACGGGGGGCTGGTCCGCGAGGAGCTCGACAACAAGAAGGACAGCGTTGAAGTCACCTTTCCGATGCGGCACGGGCAAGTCGTCGCCATAGAGCCCATAATCCGCAGGAACAAGGCCGGCATCTCGATCCCTCCCAAGACCTGGCAGCTCGCCGAGTTCGAGATCTACGGCGACGGCTACGTTCCCAGAGCCTCCTATATCTCCGAGATCATCGACATCGAGCAGGTGGCGCCCCTGGATTCCGGTGAGCGGGCAAGCTGGGGCCGGCTCTACTGGACCGGCACCAGGGACCCGGATGGCCGGACCGTCATCCGCACCCGCACCGGCCGCGCCGGGGACACCCCCGACGACGGCGATCTCCCCGACCCCAGCATCTACTCGGTGTTCACCGGGCGGGGCGACGAGTTGTCGACCTTCTCCGATGACGGGGTGCCATTGACCCTCGAGGACTACGGGGCGACCTCGGGAGGAGTGCGGCTTGGCACGGACTACAGTGCACAGCGGGGCCCCATCACCTACGACAACGAAAACTGGAGCTTCTGGTCGACGCCCTACGATTTCGACAAGGGGGCCGAGGGGGTGCCCGTGGTTTCGCCGGGGCCGCGGCGCTACATCCAGTTTCGCATCGATTTCTTTCCCACGATCACCGACGGCAGCCGCCTGGAGGCGATCGGGTTCGACTTTTCCAAGCCGCCCAGCGCCACCAGGGCCGTGGCCGAGATCTTCCCGAAAGAGGTGCCGGCGGCGGTCGACACCACCTTCACCTACAC
>JAPOZF010000454.1:0-3902 GCA_026706165.1 Gemmatimonadota bacterium | reverse complement strand
TGCCGGAACTGGCCGACACCGACCGCGGCTTCGACAGCCTGGAGATCGAGACCTTCGTCGAGCCTTCGGCGGTGCGCCTGGTGCGGATCGACGGCGCCGGCACCGAGAAGATCATCTGCGAACCGTGCCTACTTCACCCGGACGACACCCACCCGAACGCCGGGATCATGGAAGACCGCCTCGTCGTGCACTTCGACACACTCAAGGGAATCGCCGACAACGGGAAGCGGGTGCAGGTGGTTTTCGACGCCTCGGTGGTGAAGTTCGGCACGGAGTTCAAGGGGCGCATATTCACCGAGGGCAGCGACGACGTGCGACAGCTCGTGGACGGCGGCGATGCCATCGATCGCTACAGTGCAGGCGGAGTCGTGGTGACCATCCCCTTGAAGGAGGAGCTGATCGGTCGCGTGCGGGTGCAGCCGAGCCCGTTTACGCCCAACGGGGATGGGATCAACGACGAGACCGAGCTCTCTTATGCGCTGCTCAACCTGACGGACGCCGCCGCCGCGGACGTGGCCATCTACGATCTGAGCGGCCGCCGGGTGAAGCAGCTGCAGAGCGAGTCGCTGGTCAGCGGCATTCACGGCGAGAGCTGGAACGGGCGGGACGACGATGGCGGGCTCGCCCCTCCGGGGCTCTACATCTACCGGATATCGATCGGGACCGACGAGAGGAATGAAGACCACAGCGGCGTCGTCTACGTGGCCTACTAGGAGTCCCCGTCACCGCAGTATCGCGGGCTGCTGCTTCATCGGGTTGACCGTTTTCTTCGTCCACGGGAGCCTGGCCCTGGACACCCTCGTGATCGGCGGGGTGGAGAACACCTGGTCGGATCTGGGCACTGCCCCCGGGAACGTCATCGATTTCGCAACGGAGCCGGGCTGGATCGCCCCCATCCAGATCGACCCCGAGGTCAACCTCATCGAGCAGATCCGCGCCAGGGGGGGAACGGTGAGTATCGATTCTCCGAACAGTCCGGTCCGCAGGACCCAGGGGGACCAGGTGCTGCAGGACGCCCTGGACAACATCATGAACGGCTCGGTTTCCGAGGTGTACGACCGCAAGATCGCCAACTCGACCTTCGGGGAGCACATCGACATCGATCTGGGTGCTCCCCTCGGCATGGATCGCATCGTCTTCTACCCCAGCTCTCTCTTTCCCCGGGAGTTTCTGAGGGCCTTCTACATCCAGGTCAACGACGGCAAGAGCAATCTCTCCGAGTCCGGCAACCCCGAATGGAACGCGATCGGCAGGTTCCACGAAAGGCAGAATACCAGGACCCGGGCCGAGATGCGGATACCGCTCCAGTTCGTCCGCTACCTGCGCCTGACTTCCCAGTACCACGGGGGATTCGAGATCGACGAGATCGAGCTTTACGGCCGCGGCTACGTGTCGGACGGCAGCTACCTGTCCGATCCCTTCGACCTGGGAGAGCAGGGCGCCCTGTGGGGCCGGATAAACTGGTCTGCCGCCGCCATCGGCGATCCCTTTCGCTCCGGCATTGCCGTGCGCACCCGAAGCGGCCGGGACGAGCAGGACTGGAGCCCCTGGTCCGAGCCCTACCGGCCGGATGCGGACGGCGGGGTGCAGATCACCTCACCGGCCCCCCGCCGGTTCTTCCAGTTCGAGGTCCGCTTCGCCAGCGAGGACCTGGAGGCGGCGCACAAGGTCGATTCCCTCTCTTTCGAGCACTCGCCCCCGGTCGCCCAGGAGCTCGTCGCCGAGATCTTCCCGCGTCAGGCGCAGATCGGCGAGGGCAAGGAATTCGTCTATGCGGTGCGAGCCTCCGAGCCTTCCGACAGGGGCTTCGACACTTTCGAGATCCTGACCTCGGCCCCCATCGAGCGCCTCGACGGGATTCAGATCCTCGATCGGGAGGGAGACCTGCTCCTCGACAAACAGGGTGCGGACGCGGAGGAACACCTGGTATCCCCGCATCCTTTCAGGGTGCGTTTCCCGCCGGTCACGGGAGATGGTTCCGTACTGAAACTCCGTTTCGTCACATCGGTTCTGCGCTACGGCATCGTCTTCGACGGATGGGGGTTGAACGAGGGATCCGACGAGCTGCCGCAGCCCGCGGTTCCCGGCAACGCCATGGATCTCAGCGGCGATTTTCCCGGGCTGAACCTCCCGGACGAGGACAAGCGCTCGAACCTGACCGTTCTCACCGACATCGAGGGAGTGGCTCTGCTGGGCGCTCTGGAGGTCGCGCCCAACCCCTTCACCCCGAACGGCGACGGCATCAACGACAGCGCCCGGATCCGCTCCGACGTCTTCAAGCTCACCAAGGCGACGCCGGTCGAGGTCGCCGTCTACGATCTTTCGGGCCGCCGCCTCGCCGTCGCGTTCGCGGGCGAGATCGAGAGCGGCCGCCACTACGTGGCGTGGGACGGCACCGACGCCGAGGATCGGCTCGTGCCGCCCGGACTGTATCTGCTCGAGCTCGAGGTAAAAGCGGACACCAAATCAGAAAAGGTCCTGGGAACGGTCGTCGTCGTCTATTGACGAAGACCCCCGTCCCCGGCCGTGCACAGCAGAGTTATGAGGGTATCCAGAGGAGGGTTGTTGTGAAAAGGCCGACTTTTTCCAACCGTGCCGCGCTGTTCGCCCTGGCCGTCGTCGCGGGTTCCGTTCCCGCTCTCGCGCAGCAGGACTACGGGACGCGCCTGGGAACGCGCAAAGCGGATGTCTGGAGCTATCAACCGCAGGGGACCAGTGTGCTCACGAGCACTCTCGACCCCGCCATGCGCAAATGGTACGTTCCGGGCGAGCTCTACGAGGAATTCCGCTGGCGCCAGTGGGAGTACACCAACTACGCCCGCGATCCCTTCCAACGCTACGTCGACATCAATCTCGAGGGCGACTACTACTACGATCTCTACGGCAACTTCATATCCAGAGGCTGGCTGATCTTCAACCACAGCCAGGATCAACCCCAGGCCCAGTTGGGCAATTCGCTCTTCAAGGACAACAGGTTCACCAGTTGGTTCAACGGTCTCCTGATCGCATCCGACCACAAGGGCCAGTACCACACGTCGTTGAGCATCGGGAGCTCGCTGCGCACCGTGCTCACGCCGATGACCTTTTCCAAGCCGGACTTCGACGGTCTGCAGTGGGACTTCGCCTCGGACAAGTACGAAGCCACCATCCTCTATTCCCGCATCAACCTGCCTGCCGGCAGTTCGACTCCAAGGCCGATCGAGCTCACCAACAACACCAGCCTCTTCGGCGGCCGGATCACCGCCCAGGTCGGGGATTTCGTCAAGCTCGGGGCCAATTTCGTCAACGCCCATCAGTCCCACACCGACCTGGAGAGTTTCGAAGGCAGTCTCCTCAAGGGGGAGTTGACCCAGGATCAGAACGGGTCCCCGGTCGAGTGGGTCGAGCTCATCCTCAGGGACGACTCCCCGGAAGACGGCGAGGGAGGGGCCTCCTTTTTCGAGGGAGGCTCCGATCTCGTCATCACCTACATCGACGGAGAGCAGGAGACCGCCAGGCAGATCGGGTTCGAGCCGGTGGTGCAGGGCGGGTTCGAGCGCACCGGCTTCAGGGCCGCCGACGGCGGCGAAGAGATCAGCGTGAGGTACGATTTCAACAGCACGGGCCCCGCGGGGTTCGTCGACAATGCCCGCGGAGACAAATCGGAGATCGAACGGGTGCGATTCCAGCTTCCGGTCGGCAACGACTACCAGGTCTGGGTGAATTCCAATCGCCAGACCACCCATGTGGGCGGGGGGAGCGCGACTGCGGAGCAAACCACGCCCCTGCTCGTGGCCCGGGCCGAGGGCAACGTCCAGGACAACTCCAACCTGCGCCTGCTCAGCTTCGACTACGGCCTGCCCACTGCAACCCAGGTCGCCGGCGCTACCATCGAGATGACCGATGTGCTGGGCTTCAACCTC
>JAPOZF010000650.1 GCA_026706165.1 Gemmatimonadota bacterium | reverse complement strand
CTTCGGCATCATGCTGGTTCCGACCCTGCTGATGGGCGCCTCCTTTCCGGTGGTCAGCCGCATCTGGACCCGGAGCTTCCGGCAGGTCGGCCGCGGCGTCGGCGACGTCAACGCCGCCAACAGCTTCGGGGCGTTCGCCGGCTCCCTCGCCGCCGGCCTCCTGCTGATCCCCCTCTTCGGCACCGAGGGCACCTTCCGCCTCCTCGGCGGCCTCAACCTGCTGGTCGGGATCGCGGTCATCGCCGTCAATCCCCTGCTTCGGCCGGGCCGCAAGGCAGGAACCCTGGCCCTGGCCGCCGCCGCTGCCGCGGTGGTCCTCGCTTCTCCCGGGGAGGTGATGAGGGAGCTGTCCCGTCCGTCGCAACCCGGGTCCAGCCTGCTCTACTACGAGGAAGGGGCCGAGGGGATCATCACCGTCACCGGCAAGCAGGACGGCTACCGCAAGATGCTTCTCAACGGCGGCGGGCAGGTCCCCTCCGAGTACGGTTCCTTCCAGCTGTTCCGCCTGCTCGGACACCTGCCGATGCTGCTGCATCCCGACCCCCGCGACGTCCTCGTCGTGGCCCTCGGCGGCGGCATCGCCCTGGGGGCCGCGGCGCAGCACGACGCCGACCGCATCCAGTGCGTCGAGCTGGTGCCGGAAGTCGTCGAGGCGGCGCGCCGGGAGTTCGGACCCTACAACCACCGGATCCTCGAGCGCCTCGGGGATTTCCCGATCGAGCTCATCGTCGACGACGGCCGCAACTTCCTGCTGCGGACCGGGGGGCGCTACGACGTCATCACCGGGGACGCGACCCATCCCACCAGCACCGACAGCTGGCTGCTCTACACGCGGGAGTTCTACGAGCTGTGCAGGTCGCGCCTGAAACCGGGCGGCATCCTCGTGCAGTGGCTGCCGTTCCACGGACTTCCGGTCGCGGACTTCAAGACCGTCCTGCGGACCTTCCAGTCCGTCTTCCCGCACGCCAGCCTGTGGCGCACCAACAACTACGCGATCATGGTGGGGACCCTCGACCCCCTGTCGATCTCCTACAGCCGGCTTCGGGAGAAATACGCCTCCCCCCGTGTGCGGGAGAGCCTCGAGGAAGTCGACCTCGACCTCCCCTTCGCCGTCCTCGGCTGTTTCTTCTTCGGTTCGGACGCGTATCGGCGGTACGTCGGGGAGGGGCCCCTCAACACCGACGATCATCCCCACCTGAGCTTCGTCGGCCCGCGCGGATTTCATGCCAGGACCTGGATGGTGCTCGTCGATCTCGCCCGCGAGATCGCGCGCCACCCCGTCGAACTCCTCCCCTGGCTCGACCGGGCCGACCCCGCCTGGACCCCGGGCCGCGGCGACACCCTCGCTGTCTGGTTCAGGGCCAGGGAGTCGGTCATCGAGGGAGACGTGCTGCGATTCCGCAAGCAGCGGCGGGAAGCCCTCCACGCCTATGGGCGAGCGCTGCGACTCAACCCCCTGGAGTGGACGGCCGCCTACTACGGAGACCTGCTTTACGAGCTGTTGAACCGTTGAAAAGGACCGGCTACTCGAAAAAGACCTCGGAGTCGTGAACCGGCGCGTACCCGACCTCGCGCCGCGGCGTCTCGATGTCGAAGATGTTGTGCCTGTTGCCGGAGATGACGAAGTAGTGGGCGCCGCTGCGCAGCCTGCCGTCCCGGTGGGACTTGAAACAGCTGTCGACCATGCGCGCCGCATCCTCCTGGTGGCACCAGACCGCGAAGTACCCGATCTCCTCGACCATCCGGTTGTGGATGTTGACGCCCCCCCACCTCGTGGCGACGGCGGCCAGCCCATCGGCTGCGAAACGCTCCGCCCAGCGCTCGACGTAGGCCTTCTCCTCCCCGTAGTCGCCGGCGGGGCAGGCCTCCATCAGCGCCGAAATCGGCTCGGGCGGCGACTCCAGCCGGTCGAAGCGCCTCGCCGCCAACGTCGCGTACGGCTCCCGGTCGAACGGCCAGTAGGCGCGGTCCACCGAATGCACCGAGCTCGAGCCGATGAGCAGCGCCCGCGGACAGACCTCGCGCACCGACTCGAAGACCAGGTCCGTCATCCCGTTCATCGCCTGCAGGGGACTCTTGCGGGCGAGGTAGACGACGAGATCCCGCCCCTCCAGCAGGCCGCGCAGACCGTCCGGATCGGCGCAGACGTCCATTTCGACGAAGTTGCCCTGCGCCGACGCCTCCTGCGCCTTGTCCGGCGCCCCCGGCAGGTCGACGGAGGCGGTCTCGTAGTCCGGGTCGAGCCGCGGCAGCCATGTACGCAGCCCGGAGCCGATCTGGCCCTTACCCCCGATGAGCAGGGTGTTGATCATTTCTCTTCCTTTCCTGTAGGGGATTTGACTGACCTGGATCTTCCGGTATCTGTCCCAATCCTGCCACCCCCGGAAGGTTGCAGGCAACCGAAAGGAATGAACATCAATGGATATGGCTATCCTGTCCGAAGACCAGCGGCGCTCCTTCGAGCGCGACGGATACCTCCATGTTCCGGGGGTGCTGAGCCACGCCGAGGTCGAGCGCTACCCAGAAACCTGCGATCCCCTGATTGCCGCCTTCCGGGACGGACGCTTTCGCCAGAAACCAGACCCGGGCGGCGCTTATTTTCAGCTGCGGGACAGCGTCATCCAGGAGCCGGAGCTGCGCCGGCTGCTCGCCCACTCTCCCGCGGTGCCGTTCCTCGTCCAGCTCCTCAGCCCCAACATCCACCTGCACACCGCGGCAGTGGTCTACAAGAACCCCGAAAGCGAGGACCACGGCCGGCGCACCTGGCACCGCGACATCGGCCTGACCCGGGACCTCGGCCACGCCGGACAGGTGCGCGCCGGCGTCAAGGTCTGCTACTGCCTGACCGATTTCCCGGCGCACCGCTGCGGCATCACCATGTTCGCGCGCGGCAGTCACCGGCTCCAGGAGCCCCTCGGCATTCCCGAGGGGGACGTCGATCCGCCGTCGATGATCGAGCTGACCCCGAGGGCGGGAGACGCGGTGCTTTTCGAGAACCGCACCTTCCACAGCGTCGCCCCCAACACCGGGGACCGCGTCTCCAAGGCCGTCATCTACGGGTACTCGTACCGCTGGATGCGCGCCGATTACCACCTGCGGCTGCCCGACCCGGAACTCGCCGGGGCGGCCGGCCCGGTGGAGAAGCAGCTGCTGGGCGGCTCCCCCGGGGAGCCCCTTCCCGACACGTTGAAGGAGTGGGCGCGGGAGAACGGCCTACCGGTCGAGGAGGTGCCGATGACGGTGGAGGTGCCGGCCGGGTGACCGGGAAGCCGGTGACTTGCAATTCGCCCCGGCCAACCGCACCTTACCAGTAAAGAATACAAAGAAACCTTTACTTTCCCTGCCTGCCGAAGACCTCCTCATTATGGATCCGGTCAGAATCAGCACAATCTCATCCAAGGGACAGACCACGGTTCCCGTAGCCATCCGCCGTTCCCTGGATCTGCATCCGGGAGACGCCATCGCCTACGAAGTTGATGGCGACAAGGTCAGAATCCACAAGGCTTCGAGGATCGACCTGGAGTGGGCAAGAGCCCTCGAACGGACCCTGACGGAGTGGCAGGACGGGGAAGACGATGACTTGTAGCCAATTCGACGTCGTCGACGTGCCTTTTCCGTTCAGCGACCTGCCCCGCTCCAAACGCCGCAAGGCACTGGTTCTGTCCGACCGGACATTCAACCGAAAAAACGCCTCAACCCTGCTCACGATGATCACCAGCGCCAGCCGCAGCGCCTGGCATCTCGACGTGTCCCTCGAGCAGTGGAGCGAGGCCGGCTTGCGAAAACCCTGCATTGCCCGGATGAAGATGTTCACTCTCGACAACGGACTCATCCTCGGCGCGGTGGGTCGCTTGGAGAAGAATGATCAGCGCAGAGTAATCGGGGCGTTGCGGGCCGCATTGCCCCTCCGCCTTCCCACGAAATGAGGGAACGGGCTCGGCCCTGGTCCTGCCGCTCCCGCCATTTTGCCTCGCCCGGCAGAAGGGTCAACTGGTTCGACGTGACAGACAGGCCCGGTGCCTGCACTGGCGAGTCCGTGGGAAAACCAGATGCAAGGGGGAACGCTCGTGCTATCGCAGGCGGCTTGCGAGGACGAACGCTGTGATGGCCTGCGATGAGGGCGCCCCGGCCTCACCCCTGCCCTGAGTAGCGCACCAGGAGCTCGAGCTTCTCGATCCGCACCGGCTCCGCCGCCTCCCTACCTCCGACCAGGCGGACGCCGGCCAGGTTTTCCCCGGCCGCTACGGCGAGCGGCTCGACTGCGAAGACCAGCCATCCTCCGACAGCTTCACCCCGCCCAAGCAGGCAGTTGTTCACGCGCACCTCGATTCTTTCCGCTATGCCGGCCGCGGGCGGTTCGTTCATCAGGCCCCCGGAATGCCCGATGGCCGCTATCTCCACGGACGGAAGGCGCTCGCTCTCGGGTAGCTTGGCGGCGTCGGGATCCGAGAGCAGCAGGCGCAGCGACAGGGAAGCGGCCTCCGCTTCTGCTTCGACGTCGTCCCCGACGCGCAGGGTCAGCAGGGTGTCGGTCCTGCCGCTGCTGTCGAGGCCGGCGGGCAGCGGCGCCAGCATGTTGGTGTTGGCGTACCAGTAGCGGGGGGTGTACCAGTCCTCGGGGTTGGGGATCACCGTCGGACCGTGGCCTCCGCCGCGGCGCTGGACGGCGAACAGCTTGTCCCTGCCCCGGATGGTATCCGCGCTGCCCAGCTCCCGGTACGCCTGCAGGTGGCTGCGCCAGTCCTGGCCGGCGTACGGCGCATCGGCCCCGAAGTTGAAGTTGAAGGTGTGCAGGCCGTCGGCCCCGTCCCGCCGCCAGGTTGCCGCGAGCCCGCGGAACAGCTCGATCCCGGGGTTCTGGTACCCGTCCGAGGCGTGGTGGTCGTCGATGCTCGGGTAGAGCCGGATCTGCGTGCCCCCGCAGATCCTTCGGAAGTCGACGAGGTCGATGTCGAGGGAGCGCACCCCGGGCACCAGCAGGTCGACCAGCTCCTCCCGCGCCCAGGTCTCGACGTCGAGGCCGTCGAAGCGGCAGCCGGCGAGGTTTTCAGGGACCCGCGCCGCCAGCAGCATCGGCCGCCCCCGCGCCTCGCCGATCTGAAGCAGCATCTCCCGCAGGCTGCGCACGAAACCGGTCATGCAGTCGCGCCGCAGCCAGGCGGTTCCCCCCGGGAAACAGACCCCGCGGGCGAAGTCGAGCTCAAAGCCGTCGAACGGCCAGCGCCCGGCGACCTCCCGCAGGTTCTCCAGGACGTACTCCCGCACTTCGGGGTGGGAAAAGTCCCAGTAGCGGTTGTGCTCGTGGGTGCACCAGGGGGTGCGGAAGGTCCACTCCGGGTGCGCGGCCTTGGCGGGAATGACGGCGAACGGCCCGAGGTCGTTGTCGGAGCCGTTCATGCGGTGCGAGAAGAAGACTTCGAGGCCGCGGCGGCGCGTCTCTTCGAGCAGGATGCCGACGATATCGGTCCCTTCCTCGGCCCAGCCGCGGTACAGCGGGTGGTCGTAGAGCGGCAGCCGGCCGCTGGGGTACGGGGCCTGGTTCCCCTCTCCCCAGTTCCACCAGACGGCGTCGATCTGCGAGCCTGCGGCGTCGGCGAACTCGAACAGGTGATCGATCAACCGCGGCAGGTCCACGGCGCCGTTGTTCTTCCGGTGGTGGACGTTGATGGCGAAGGTGACGTCGAAGTTGACGACGATGCGCCGGCGCCGGGCGGCGGCTCGGCGGTGCTCTTCAGTCAGGGTTACCGGCATCGGTTCGTTCCATCAGGTCGGTCAGAATCCTCTTGGCCCGTCTGGGAATTTACCGCCGGCGCGGACAGAAGGGAGCGGCCGCTGCGGCCGGGGTTCGCGGAACAAGGGCAAGGGGACCGCTCCCGAAAACCCTGTCCTCAAGCCGCCCCGAGCCGGCGGGCGACCGCCTCGATCTCGCCGTCGCCGTAAAGGACCCGGAAGGCGCTGTCTGTCGGATGCCCGTCCTTCATCAGCGCCTCCGACGGCCGCGGCAGCTCCCAGTTTTCGATCTCCTCCAGCCTGGCCATCTCCCCTCCCTTCTCGAGGACGGAGTAGAACGGCAGCAGGAACATGCGCAGCTTCTCCATCATCGTCTCCGCGGTTTCCGGCGACCTCCCGGTCTCGAACATCTCCTGGAGCACGAGCTGCGCCGAGTTCCAGGTGTTGTACATGAAATGCTGGGGGCTGGCCGGGACGCGGCCCTCGGCGTCGCCGAACTCCGCCGGTCCGAATACGCGCAGGTACCCGTTTCCGTCCGCTCCGGAGACCTGGTGCAGGGCCCCGTGGAAGGGGCCTTGCGGGCCCTCGTGCTCGAAGACGATCACGCCCCCCGGGGTGCGCCAGTCATGCGTGTGGTAAGCCGCCGCGGTCAGGCGCACCCGGCCCTTTTCGATCTCCTCCCTGAGGGCGGCGTAGATGTACCAGACCCCGTGCAGGCCGTGGGAGTAGTAGTCGCTGGCGGAGTTGTGGGCGACGTACCCCTTGATCGCCCCCATGTTGGCCAGCTTGAGCCGCAGGTCCCCGATGCTCTCCGAAGCCTCCCAGGACGACATCGTGTACAGGGCGGCGCCGTGCTTTTCGGCGCACTCGATCATCTCCCGGCCCTTGGCCAGGGAGGTGGCGAAGGGGCGGTTGACGAAGGTCGGGATCCCGGCCTCGAGGAAGGGCCGCGACAGCGCCGGGTAGAGGGAGATCGCGGTGATGTCGTCGACGATGACGCCGTCGACCTCGCCGATCATGTCGCGCGGGTCCTCGACGGCCACCGTCTCCCGGAACTTGCCGGCCACCTGCGCGGCGAACTGCGGGCGCACGCTCCAGACGTGGGTCAGGATCATCCCCGTGGTGCGGATGAAATCGCCGGTGGGGTTCATCTTCTCCCCCCAGATGCCCAGGGTGTGGCCGCCGTTTCCGGTGATGACGCCGACCCGGACGAGGTCGCGGTCGCTGCGGCGGGTGAATCTGCGCTCGGACACGTGGTTCCTCCGGTTTCTGTCAATGGGGCGCAAGGCGCCGCCGGTCCGCTCCCGGCTACCGCGTCGGCGCCATGCCGACTGAAAATGCCTTCATCCCGTACCAGTTCAAGCCGCCGTCCCCGATTTCGACCCCGGGCTGCCGCGCGGCGACTCGCTGCCGCCGCGTCAGAAACAGGAAGCTGTCGTACCCCGCCTGCCTCAGCTTCTGCCGCAGGGCGTCCATGGCGTGGGGGTACTCGACGTAGAACACCGGCTTGTCGAAAAAGACGCGGTGGAGCTCGTGCCCCGCCCAGCGCTCGCTCGTCAGCACGACCTGCTCCGGGCTCGCGGCGACGAAGTCGTTGAGCCGGTGGGAGAACTCCTTCTTGCGGCGCAGCAGCTCGACCGAGAACAGCTGCGCCCCGACGCTGACGGCGACGACCGCGGCGAGGCTCAAGTACCTCCAGGACCGCCGGCCGTCTCCTTCCCGCCGCCGCCACTGCTCGACGTTAACCGCGGCCAGCAGCGACCAGACCGGGTAGAGGATCAGCAGAAAGCGGTTGCCCCAGTGCAGGCCGGAGGAGCCGAGATCGGGGGCGGCCGCCGCGTAGAGCAGGGCGTAGGCGGCCGCCAGCCGCGCCAGCCACCGGCGCGTTCCTCCCTCTTCCCCGCAGCGCGGGAAGGCGAGGATCACCAGGGGCGCGGCCGCGAACAGGCTGTTCGACGAGGCCAGCAGGTAGGCCAGGGTGCTGTCGAAGAGGAGGTAGCCGCCGTAGGAGATCAGGGCGCTCACCGTCCCTGCGGCGGCGAACAGGGGCAGGGCGGCGCCGAAGCCGGCGTCGTCGAAGCGAGGCCGGCGCAGCCAGGCGTAGAGGAACGGCGCCGACAGGAAAATGGAAACGATCGGGGCCGGGCTCGCGGCGGCCAGCAGGTTGTAGAACACCTTCGGACGGTCGAGGAGGTGCCCCGGGATTCCCGCCGAAGAGAACAGGTGGGTCGACAGGTGCTGCCCGAGCGGGCTGCCCATGACCTGCCACTGCCAGATCCAGAGGGGAGCCAGGCAGACCGCCATGGCGCCCCCGCACCGGAGCGCGGTGGCCAGCCGGTTCGCTCTCCGGGCTGCAGCCGCCGACAGGGCCAGCAGCGCGCACAGCAGGTAGAGATCGTCCCTGAGATAGACCGCGAGGCTGACGAGCACCGCGCCCCGCACCAGGTCCCGGCTCGCGCCGGAATCGACGAAGCGGGCGAAGAACAGCAGCGCCCACAGGCAGAGACAGGCCGCGACGCAGTGTTCCCAGAAGGCGACGCCGTAGAACCAGACCGGGGTGGCGAGGCCGGCGACCAGCACCGCCGCCCGCCGGGCCCCGGCGCCCCCGCCCGCCAGAGCGCAGAGCTCCGCCACCGCCCGCAGCATCAGCAGCGCCGAGGCGAACGGCAGCAGGTAGAGCCCCCAGTATCCCAGGAGCGCGTACGGAACCGCCGACACCATGGCGAAGACGGGAGAGAACACCGAGTACAGCTCGCCGCCGCGCACGGCCGAGAAGTGGAACGGCAGGGGGTTGTAGACGAACTCAGGGTCGATGCTCCTCCCCGGCCACGGAATGGCGAAGCTCGCCAAGCCGCTCTGCAGCAGGGCCCGCACCTGCAGGAACTTGGCGGCGTTGTCCGTGGTCCACATGCCGTCCCGCTCGAAGCAGACCAGGGTCAGCAGGTACGCCAGGCCGACCGCGGCAATCGGTGCCGCGGTTCCTCTCCCGAGGCGTGTCAGGGTCTCCCGCATCGCCAACCTACATGTGGGTGAGGTGGTTTCCGGTGCTGCCGGCGAGAAAGTCGATCACCAGCCAGGTTCCGGCCGCGGTCGCTTCGCCGAGGATCAGCCCGATGAAGAAGGGGCGCGCCGCGAGAAACAGCTGCATGCCGCCGTTCCTGATGATGACGAGCTTCGCCAGCCAGCCGAGAAAGACCGCGAACCAGATCTGGCCGGTCAGCCAGCCGTTGGCGATAACGAACCCCACAGGGTGCAGCGGCCACCAGAAGAACCGCTTCTGGGCATAGATAAGGCCGGCCTCGATGGCGGCGCCGGCGCCGGTGAACCCCCAGCCGCGCAGGTCGGGGCCGACCGGGTGCTGGATGTGCCGCGCCATGTCGTTGAACAGGCGAACCGACTGACTCTGCATGAAGAAGGTGTGCAGGTTGATGCCCCCGTACGTGTAGCACAGGTGAAGGATGATCCAGGTCGCCGCCAGCAGGCTGACAACCAGGGCGATGCAGATCGCCCAGAACAGCCTCCCCTTGGGGCCGCGGACGGCCTCGGCGAGCTTGAGGTTCTGGGCGCACACGACCATCGGGAACAGGCGCATCTCCGAGTGCCAAAGGTAGGTGAATGTCAGCGCCACCAGCCCCTTGGTGCCGATGAAGGCGCTGCCGAGGCCGGAGATGACGACGAACGCCGAGATCATCGGCGAGCGCGCCGTGGCCACCCCGGCGGTCGCCACCACGCGGGTGACCAGGATGTAGAAGATCAGCGCCGAGACGAGGAACATCGGCAGCACCACCAGCGGGATCCCCGACTTCCACAGCCAGGCGCCGATGAACAGGAGGCTGGCGGCGAACCCGAGGACCGCGGCGCGGTAGGAGATCAGCTCTTCCGAGTCGTCGACCGCCTTGCGGCCGAAGGCGTTGGACAGCACCTGCCTCAGGTGGCGCCTGGCGACCCACAGGCCCCAGACCACGAAGACCCAGCAGGCCCCGGTCGCCTGGTGGGCGAGGTCGGCCGAGTGCAGGGAGTAGAAGCTCAGGGTCTCGGTCGGGGCGACCCCCAGTTTCCCGAACAGCGCCTTCTGGAACACCCCGAGAATCCAGAAGACCCAGATGCTCATGGTGACGTCGAGGTTGACGAGGTAGGAAATCCCGATCCAGGCGTAGTTGGTGTGGAACTTGAGGACGAAGGCCCCGTCCATCAGGGTCAGGGCGCCGAAGCTCGGACTGAAGACGGGAACCGCCGGGTAGTAGTGCTGCAGGCCGTGCAGGCCGAGCAGCAGGAACGGCACGAGGAAGCCGATCCAGGTCCAGTGGTTCCTGAAGAAGGGTCCCAGCGGCGCGAACGCTCCCTGCGAGCGCTCGATCATGTGCAGCGGCACCTGCACCATCGGGTACTCGAGCCGTTCGTGAACCGACCACTGGCGGTGGAGGATCACGTTCAGGCAGATCATCATCAGGCCCAGGGCGAGGAAGAAGAGGTACCACCAAATCAGCGGCTCGGCCCAGCCCTGCCAGGGCACCGGCTCGCCCGGGGGCAGGCCCTCGTGCAGCAGCTCCGCGGCCCGGACCTCGGGGACCATCCACTTCGGGACGTCCGCGAGGTACATGTCCAGCCACTTGTTTTCCGGGGTTGCGTAGTAGAAGAACCCGGCGATGCAGGGGATGACGTAGCCGACGAAGGCCTGGTTGGGGACCGCAGCGGCCATGGTCAGCATGACGTAGATCAGGATCAGGTCCGCCTTGCGGAGCTCCCACCTCCTCGCGGCCAGGCCGAGGACGACGTTGGCGATGACGACGACGATGAAGAAGTAGAACAGGGCGATCGGCACCGTGCTGTTGATCGCCATCCACGACCCCTTGAGCATGAAGACGCAGTAGGGAGCCCCGACCCCGACCGCCATGGCGCCGGCGGTACCTATGCCCACGGCCCGCCACGAGAAGGGGGACGGGCGCTGTTCGCCGCCTCCCTCCCGCGGCCGTTCTCCCGGGGTTGAGCCCGGGAGCGACGGTTCCGCCGAGGCCGGATCCTCCGGCTTTCCGGCCGCGGCTTCCAGCAGCCGCTCCGCGGTGCTCCGGTGCCCGGAGCGGGTTTCGGCGGGCAGGGTGTTCCAGATCAGGAGCTGCCGCCGCAGCGTGTTGAAGAACGGGCCGTTGAGCCGCCGCCAGTTAAGCTGCTCGCCGCTGAGGCGCTCGATTTCGATGGCGATCGCGTACATCCCCGGGGCGTCGTCGACAGGGGCCAGCTCGATGCCCACCTCCTCGCTGACCCCGAGGTCGTACGGCGCCAGCCACATGCGGAAGCCGATGCGGTACGCCGGCCCCTCCGGGGTCTCATGCCGCCGCAGGACCACCTTCTCGGTGTACATCCTGCCGCCGACCGCGCCGCCGTGTGCGGTGAAGAAGGAGTGCAGGAAGCCGCAGGTCGCCGCGGCCTCGGACTCGCTGACGTTGAACGGAAACGCGAAGTCCCAGCGGTCCCCGTCCGGGTCCGGGGGGCGCCAGCGCCGGACCGCTTCCGGGACCGCCGCCCGGGCGGCCACCCGCGCCGGGTGCAGCGTCGACAGCAGCACGATCGCCATCACCGACAGGGCTGCGACCACTGCGGAGACCGAGGAGTAGTTGAGGGTGATCCCCGAGAGCATGTCGAGGGCGATCAGCAGCTTGCCGAGCCCCTGCCCGAGGAGGTACCCCATGGTCACCCCGAGGATGGCGTACACCGTCGCCTCGGCGAGGAAGAGCACGGAGATGTGGACCGGCGCCAGGCCGACCGAGGAGTAGATGCCGATCTCGCGGAAGCGCTCGTACACCGCCCCGAGCATGTCGTTGAGGACGATCATCGCCGCGATCACCGCCGGTATCGCCAGCGCTCCCAGCCCCTGGACCGAGGTCAGCCCGACCGAGCTGTAGCGGTACACGGAGACGCCGCCGGCGTCGTCGCCGATGCCGGCGTACATGAAGGCGGCGACGCGCAGCAGGTACTTCTCGATGAGCTCGACCGGCAGTGCATCTTCGCGAAAGCGCCCTCCGACGGAGCGCAGCGCACCCCCGAAGTCCTGCTGCGTCCGGTGCGGAGTGACGAGGACGTTGGCCGCCGGCAGGCGCAGGGCCGCGGTCATCTCCAGCACCGCGGCTTCCTCCTCACCCTCTCTCCCTTCCTCCAGCAGCTGGTCGAGCGGGTCGAAGGCTGCGACCCGGGTGTCGATCGGGGTCAGGCTGCCGCCGTCGAGGTCGCGCAGGCCGTCGAGTGCCTCGGCCGAGAAGATCCCGCGCACCAGGAGGTCGCGGCCGAACACCCGGACGCGGGCCGAGCCGGCGTCCGCCGCAGAGATGCCGAGCGCCTCCGCCATTTCGTCCGGAAGCAGGCAGCTCGCCTCGTCCCCCGCCTCGAAAAAGCTGCCGGCGACGAGGCAGCGGTCGACGCCGGTAACCAGGCGCTCGCCCGGGGCGAGCCCGATCATCCCGAGGGCCCGGGCGACCCTCTCCCCGCGGCGCACCTCGACGTAGCTGGCCCCTCCCTCGAGGCCGGAGTGCCAGTAGCGCGGGGCCAGGACCGCAGCCGCGCCGAAGTGGGACCGGGCGTAGTCCAGGGCGGGGTAGCCGAGCTTCCCCCAGTTGCGGTCGCGAATCAGCAGACCCTCCCGGTCCCCTTCGAAAGGGGCCGGCATCGCCACGAAGCGGATGCGGTCTTCGAAAGAGGTGAACGACAGCACCGAGAAGGTCAGAAGGGTGAGAGTGGTCAGCGTCATCGCCGTGCGCAGCTTGCGGCGCCGCATATTCGAGATGCCGAGCATGAAAGCGACGTACGCCGCCCCGAGCCGCGATATGTCCGCTCGGTGCACCTGGGAAACCCGGGAGCGGTACTCGGCCGCGGTCCTGTTGAAGCGGGCGCTGACCATCCACATGACCAGGGCCGCCATGGTCATGATCAGAAACGCCAGCACGATGACCAGCGGATGGGCGATGTCGAAGGCGGGGTGCACCTGCGAGATGATCATCCAGATCAGCAGCACCAGCAGCGCCAGCCCGAGGAGCTGCCGGCGGATGTCGGCGGCTGCGAAGAACAGGCGCTCGCCGAAGAAGGCGGCGGGAACCACCAACGCCAGGAAGAAGACCATCCCCTTGATCACGTCGTTGAGGGTCGCGAGGATCTCGGGGTAGACGCGCGCCTCGAGGCCGAGGGCCTCCCGCGCCATGGCGACGTAGCGGTCCCAGCGCAGCTCCTCCGCCGCGGCGGCGGCCTCCTCCAGCCGGTCACCGGCGCCCTTGTGCAGAAGCTCGAGACCCCGGCTGCTGATCGAGTGCTCGCGGAGCTTGACCAGTCTCTGCTCGTCGAGCCGCCACATGTCGCGCGCCGCTTTCTCGGTCAGCCGGGTCAGGGGTTCCTCCCCCATGGAGTAGCCGATGCCGCGCGCTTCCTCCTCGCTGCCGTGCCCCTGACTGTTGAGCAGCAGCAGGCGCTGCTCCAGCAGCCCTCCGAACAGGAACCGCAGGCGGTTCTCCTCGCCTCTCAGGGCCGCACCGAACAGGACGCCGGCCGGTTCTTCCGGGTACTTGCTGAGCAGGAAGCCGAACTGCCGCGGCTCCGCCCCACCCTGGTCCATGACGGTCGGCCCGCCGTAGCCCAGGAGCGATCGCGGACGGATGAGGGAGTAGATCTCCCGGCCTCGGGTCTTGAACAGCACGACCGTCTTGATGTTGACCGACCGGGCCGCCGCGGCCGGGAGCCAACCGTCCGGCAGCGGTTTTCCGTGGTGTTTGATGGCGCGCTTGGCCAGGTCGGGGGCGGCGAGGATCGCCCCGGATGCAGGGTCGAGCTCGAAGGCGGCCAGCTTCTCCACGGTGGAGGGAATCCCCCTGAAGACGGCGTTGCCGTCTCCGTCGGCGATGGCCACCCGCTGCCCGTGCACCCCGGTCTTCTGCTTGTCATAGGTACTGAGCACCACCAGGGCGCCGGGGAGCGGGCGGTCGGGTACCTGGCTGCGCCGGGGATACTGCCGCGCCTGAACGATGAGATCCCGCATGCGGTCCCTGGCCACCCCTGCAAGGCCGGCGCGCCCGGACGACAGCCCGGGATCGTCCAGGACTCCGGCGAGCATCCTCTTCAGCAGCTCCACCTGGCGGTCGAGGTTGGCGGTGTCGACGGTGCGGTCGAGGGGGGTGGACTCCAGCGGCCGGCCGTCGTTGACCGTGGCCAGGGTGAGGGCAGGCACCCCGGCGGCGTGAGCCCATCCGGCGTCCGGGTTGATTCCCCCCGGCGCCAGGGACTCCCAGCTCCTGCCGCGGACCGGACTGACGCCGTTGAGGAAGGCGCGCTCCGCATTCCGGCCCTGCTCCCCTGCAGCCGCTTCCCCGTGGGCCATGAAGACGCGGGAGTAGGGAAGGAAGAAGCGGCGCAGCTCATCGCCGCGCAGGTTGTTCCAGATACCGAGCTGATCGCTGCCGCCGGAGAGGTCGAGGCCGACGAAAAGGGCGATGTCGAGGGGCTCCCCGAAGCGGGCTGAGTACCCGTCGTGAGTGCGCGCGCGCCGGTTGACGAAGTCGACGATCCCCTGCTGCGCCTGGTAGTGGGCGGAGGTGGCGAGAAAGAGGACGCTGCGGGCGGGGGGCCGCGCCGCGAGATGGCGGGCGGTTTCCAGCAGGGCGGCGGTCCCGCAGGCCGCGGTCGCTCCCGGGGCCAGGGCCGGAACCACCGAGCCGGCGTCGTAGTTGCCTGCAGCACCACCGTCTCCCCGGAGAGCTCCGGGTCGGAGCCCGGCAGGAGCGCCGACAGGTTCCAGGCCGGGCGCATCTCCCAGTCCATGCGCCCGTTCAGGGTGACCGCCAGCTCCCCTCCTTCGTCGAGGCGCCGGCGCAGCCGCTTCCCCGACTGTGCGTCGATCCAGAAGCGGGGAACACCGAGGGGGGCGACCGCGTACTTGCGCTGGGCCTCGCGGGCGGTCGTCTCCTCCGGCTCGATGAAGATCACAGCCACCGCCCCGAGAGAGGCCGGCCGCAGCCAGTTGAGGCCGCTGTTGAAATCCATGAGCACGGCGCGGCCCTCGA